>NZ_AKIX01000020.1:0-9562 GCF_000282075.1 Brevibacillus sp. BC25 | reverse complement strand
TCCCAGCCGCAGAGCCTAGAGCAGCGGCGGTGATCACCTGGTAGTGTGTAGTTGCTGCATCTCCTGCACTGTAGACACCCGGTACGCTCGTTTTCCCAAAGCTGTCGACGATGACCGTTCCTGCTTCCGTTACCTGGCACCCTAATGCTTGCGGCAAGTCAGATCCAGCCACGAGCTTGGGAGCAAAAAAGATCCCGGTGCACGATATGAAGTTGCCATCTGTAAGCTCAACGCGCTGCACCATCCCATCGACAGATACAATACGCTCAATCGGGGAGTCAAAGACAGGAACGCGATGCTGCAACAGCTCCAACCTTTGTTCTTCCGTGAATTCATCTAGTCCATTGGTGCAGACGGTGTATTGATTGGTCCAACCAGACAGCATTTTTGCCAAGTGCAATGCCTTTTCTCCATTGGCGATCAAGACGAGTGGCTGGTCGCGTAATTCCCATCCATCGCAATAAGGGCAGACAAAAGCACTTTTTCCATACACTTGTGCTAATCCGTTAATAGGCAAAGGAAGATCCTTCATTCCCACTGCGAACAGCAGCTTTTTGCTCTGATAAGTCGCTCCCTGTGCAGTCGTAATGAGAAAATTTCCATCGTGTCCCGTGATCGTTACAGCTGTATCCTCCACAAAGTGAACGGAGGGGTAGGCGCTGATTTGCTCCCTTGCAATCTGACGAAATTCGTTCGGAGTGATGCCGTCTCTCGTAAGAAAGCCATGCGACTCACGTGTAACACGATTGCGTGGACGACCTTCATCGATAACGACCACACTTTTTCTTGCCCTGCCAAGTGCGAGAGCGGCATTCATACCTGCTGGTCCGCCGCCAATAATCCCTACATCGATAAGTTGATTCATGTTTGTATACCACCTTTATAGATTCTTTATATCCCTAATATAAAAACAAAAAACCTATTCTTTCTAGTTCCCTGCAAGAAGCCTAGGGTTCAGAGCAGCAACCAGCACATTTAAAACATCTATTGTAGACCTTTGATATCTATTATAAACAAACCTTCCTGAGAATCAAGTCGCGATACACTTTATATTCTTTTTGTAAATAATCCCTTATATCGACAAACTCCAGCACTTTCCAAATAGTAGCAACCTACCATTTTCACAAGCGAAAAGGAAAAAAAAGGAACGAGTAAATATACCTAATTGAGAAAAAGTGTGGGCCAGAAGACCGTCCCGGTTGCAGGACTTCTCTACAAAAAACGTAGGACGATGGAGGCGAATACGTCCCAACATTACAATTTCATGACAAATCTGAAAAAGACACAATAGTGATTTTTGTCTATGGGAACGATTCGCTCCCTATGTTTACAATGACTGTGACGTGGCAACATATCGGAGGTTGACGAGGAATGGAGCCAACAAAAAAGAGAAGATGGCGCTGGATGAGCCTGACCATGCTGATCGTGGTGGGGGCAAGTGCCTTCTGGTGGTTTTGGGCAGCAGATCGTGTCGAAAGCATGGAGACGACTACAGGTACTCAATTAAAATTTCGCGCAAATGGCGAGCTGTTCGAAGTCTATCAGAATCAGAAATGGCAGCCCTTTTTTGCGAAAGGCGTCAATTTGGGGGCATCGTTACCGGGTCATTATCCGGGTGAGCTTCCCATAACAAGAGAGGATTACATGCGCTGGTTCGCGATGATCGACGAGATGGGAGCGAACGTCATTCGTGTGTATACCATCCATTCTCCTGTCTTTTATGAAGCTCTGGTCGATTACAATCGGCAAAAAGAAGGAGACCCTCTCTATTTGATGCAGGGTATTTGGAGTCCAGAAGAGCTGTTGATTGAAAAGAAAGACGCCTATTTGCCAGAGATTCGCGAGGAGTTTCGACAGGAAATCAAGGATGCAGTCGGCGCTGTTTACGGGGACATCACCCTGCCGGAAAAACCGGGAAAGGCAAGTGGTACATACCGTGCCAATGCGGGCAAATACTTGATTGGCTGGCACACAGGGACCGAGTGGGACCCCGTGATGGTGAAAAACACCAACCGCCTGCATCAAAAAGTTGCTCCCTATCAAGGGAAGTACTTCCACGCGACACCGAATGCAACCGCTTTTGAGACTTGGATTGCTGAAATGGTGGATACCGTCGCAATGGAGGAGAGCAAATACGGTTGGCAGCATCCGATGACCTTCACCAATTGGGTGACAACAGACCCCTTATCGCATCCGGGAGAGCCGATCCATCATGAGGATTTGGTTAGTGTCGATCCTACCCATATAGAGCCAACGCAGTGGGAGGCAGGCTACTTCGCTTCCTATCACGTGTACCCGTATTATCCAGATTTCTTCCGTTACGACACTACCCTGCAACAGCTGAAGAACGATGCAGGGCAAATCGATACGTACAAAGCGTATTTGCGACAACTGAAGCAGTATCACAAAAACATGCCGATTATGGTGACAGAATTCGGGGTCCCGTCATCGGTGGGAGTCGCCCATCTGGGCAATTTGGGGCGCAATCAGGGTGGTCATTCAGAAAAGCAGCAGGGAGAGGTCGATGTCGAGCTTTTGCAAGAAATCCATCAGGAGGGTTATGCAGGAGCAATCGTATTCGTCTGGCAGGACGAGTGGTTCAAAAAAACGTGGAACACGATGCGCTTTGAGTTACCGGAAGATCGGCGCTCCCTGTGGATCAACGTGTTGACCAATGAGTCTCTGTTTGGAGTCCTCGGCATGTACCCGAACAAAGAAGGCGTACTGACCATCGATGGGAATCGCACAGATTGGGATCAGCTCGTGCCGGAAGAGAAGCAACGCCTCGATGTTCAAGTCCCAGGCGTCGACGAAATCTGGATGACACATGATGAAGGGTACGTCTATTTCCTTGCTCAGTTGAAGGAAGAGTTTGACCCGGCTAAACAACAGCTCTATGTGGGCGTTGATACGCTTCCTGGCGGGAACAAGCATGCTGCTCAGCTTCCCGGCCTGACGCTGGATGAGGGTCTAGAAACGCTGATCGCGTTGGGAAAAGCAGACGAGAGCCAGATTCAAATCGCTGCCAATTACGACTTTCATGCACGCTTATACGGAAAACGCTACGGCATGCTTGCGGTCAAGGAAGAGGAGAAAAAAGACAATTCCGGGATATTCAAGCCGTGGAAGCTGGCCGTTAGCCTGGAGATGGAGCCGCCAGACAGCAAGAAGTACTATCCGTTGGAGGAAGTCGAGGTCGGCAAGCTGATCCGGGGAACGACAGATGCCCAAGATCCGCAGTACGACTCACGAACCGCCTGGCAAGCAAAGGGTAAAGTGGTGGAGCTGAGAGTACCGTGGATGCTGCTTGGATTTACAGATCCGAGCTCCTTGTCCGTCATGAGCTATGAAGATGATGGCAAAAGCTTCACGACGAAGAAGACGAAAGGCATACGCATCCTACCGCTCCTGGTGGATACAGCGACGAAACAAATCGTCGGGCAAAACGCTTATGCAGTGACGAAGCTCCCGATGTATACATGGCAAGGCTGGGAGCAGGTAGGCTATCACGAACGAAAAAAACAGAGCTATTCCATACTAAAAAAAGCATTCCATGAGATTGAGGCTCCGGTGAAGATCGGGACTCAGCCTTGATTGGATAGGAGAGTGGCAAACGTGCAAACACCATTGGCGACGGCAATTGTTTTTCTGTACGCGCTATGTGGATTGACAGTACTAGGCTTGCTTGTCTTGTTCGCACTGAAGCTGCGCAACATTTCGGTGGAGAAACAGACCATGCGTTGTCTGGAAAAATATCGCGACTACTTCGTTTACCTCCAGGCACACGGGGAAGAAGAGGAGCGTTTGCAAGTGCCTTATGGCGCTGTGACGCAAAAAGAAAAGCAAATCATTCAGAAAAAGCTGTTTGAGCTGATGGAGCGGGTCACTGGCATTCATCGGGACAAGCTGATCTGGCTCTGCGAGGATATGGGACTCGTAGAGCTGGACATGCAAAGACTAAATGGCTGGTGGAAATGGACGAGAGTGGATGCCGTTTACAATTTGGGGATCATGCGTTCCAAGCTCGCTGTACCTGCTCTCTTAACCCTCCTGCAAAAAAACACAAATGACATTAGTGTTTTTATCATTGCTCGCTCTGTCGCCAAATGTGCACGCAACACAGAAGATTTGCGGGAAATGGTGACCCATGTTGTCGGAGCGAAGAAAAATGTCCACCAGCTCATCGTGGACATCATCAGTGATTCGCAGGTGGATACGGCACCGCTTTTTGCACAGTTTTTACAAGAATCCGATGCTGAACTGGTCCAAATCGGGCTGATTGGCTACGCTGTGCATGCCCAGCCCGGCATTGAGCCCGCGCTATTCCAGCTCATTCAATCGCCTGACAAGGAAGTCCGAATTAAGGCAGTCAAGCTCATGTGTCGGGATACCCGCTATATGAATGAGCAGACAGTCACTGATTTTATGAATCACAAAGATTGGGAAATTCGGGCAATGGCAGCGAAGGCAATTGGCTCACTGAAATTGCATTCGTACATTCCTTCGCTGAAAAAGGCAGTGGGCGATGCGAACTGGTGGGTTCGTCATCACAGTGCGCGCAGCCTGGCGCAGTTAGAGGTGGAAGGCTTTGCCGCCCTGTGTGAAATTTTGCAGGAAGAGAGAAACGGTCATAAGAGCGAGATGGCTCATCAAGTGATCCAGGAGGAGCTGGAAAAAGAGAAGCTAGTTCTACAGGGTGCGACAGCGACCGAGAAGCTCGTGCAATACAACGAAAAGCTGCATCTGTACCGCAAGTCGTATCGCAAAACGATTTCCACGGTTCAGGCACTGGAAAGATAGAGCGAAAGGAGGCTGCCATGAGAGATTTTCTACTTTACTACGGAGTATTTGCCGTCTATTACGTCATCACGATCAACTCTTTGTACTTCATCATCATGCTGTTCTCGTTTAATAGCATCATGGGAATCTTAAAAAGCTCCATCTATTCGAGATTCCAGACACTTTCAGGCTCTGAGCACGTTCCGCCGATTTCGATTCTCGTGCCAGCATACAACGAGGAGCTGACGATTATTGAAAATGTAAGGTCGCTCTTATCCTTGAACTATCCGCGCTACGAGGTGCTCGTGGTCAACGATGGATCGAAGGATGCTACCTTGCAGGTAATGATTAACGAGTTTTCGTTGGTTTACTCTGAGCACATGCCGGTGCAGCCGCTTCTTCATACATCGAAGATCAGGGGAATCTACCACAATCCGGCTTTTCCGAATCTGTATTTGATCGACAAAGAGAACGGAGGAAAAGCTGACTCGCTCAATGCGGGGATCAATCTCTCCCACTATCCGTTGATCGCTTCCATTGATGCAGATTCCTTGCTGGAAAAAGACGCGCTGATTCGCATTGCGAAGGTGTATATGGAAAACCCGGATGAAACAGTTGCCATCGGCGGAGATATCCGCATTGCCAACGGCTGCAAGATCGAAGACGGTGTCGTGAAGGACATTCGTTTGCCAGACAAGTTTTTGCCGATGATGCAATCCGTCGAATACCTCAAGGCGTTTCTCGGGGGACGGATCGGCTGGAGCGCGATCAACGGATTGATTATCGTCTCAGGCGCGTTCGGTGTTTTTCGCAAGGATTACATCATCAAGGTAGGCGGTTATCGCGAGGGGTATCCGGGTGAAGACATGAACATTATCATCAAGCTGCACAAGTATATGCTGGAAAACAAGCTACCGTACCGAGTGGCATTTTGCCCCGATGCGGTCTGCTGGACACAAGCGCCGGATACGCTCAAAATCTTGGGCAGTCAACGGCGCAGATGGGGACGCGGCAATCTGAAAAACATGATTGAGTACGGCAGATACATGGCGTTTCGCCCCAAGTACAAGCTGTTCGGGATGCTCACGCTACCGTTTAATATCTTGTTTGAAACCTTGAATCCGTACTTTCGCATCACGGGTCTATTGGCCCTCATCGGTTATACCTTGCTGGATATGACCAACGGCTACGTCCTCTTAATCTACGGCTTGCTCAATGTGCTGTATGGCATGCTGCTTGGCATTGGCTCCTTATTGCTGGAGGAAATCGCATTTCGACGCTATCCGCGTTTTCGAGACATCGTCAAAATGCTTTTCTATACGATATTGATGTTCTTCGGCTATCGGCAAATCGGCGTCATCTGGAGATTCCTCGGTCATATTGAATATTTGCGCAACAACAACTCCTGGGGAACGATGACGCGGACGAGCTGGCAGACGAAGAGCAGCGAAAACATTTCAAGTTTGGAGGCTAGATCATGAGTAATCTCGTACCTGTTTTTTACGAGCATCTGAGCAAGATGGAAGAGAAACAATTGGCGTGTGGGGTTATTCTGGTGGCTTGCAAAACCCTCACGAAAGAGTCAATGGAGCTGATCAAGCAAGACCTGGGCACTCGTTCAGGTGACGGCTCCGAGATTGCTTTGCACTACGCGTATGACAAAAACAAGCAGCTCTTCGGAATACTGCTTGAAGGACAGAAGCTTTCGAGCACCCATTTCCATGCTTTGCGTGTAAAAGACTATTTGCAAGAGCACAAACTGCTAGCAGGCAGCCTCTTGATTGCGAGTTTTCCCGAAAGCTCGCGCTCGTCCGGTCAAATGCTGATGCGGATGATCCAAGAGATGAGAGAGCCAGGCGCTCATGGGGAGATCAAGATTTACGAGCAGAATCCCGCTCAAAAAGAGGAGCCGGCAAGTATTTTGCTGGTTAACCATGATGAGACTGTCAACGAGTTTTTGAGCATCTACTTTCAGCGCAAAGGGTATCTCGTTACGGTAGCCAATGACGGGATGGATGGCATGGAAAAGTATCAGGAGGTCGCCCCTGATCTTGTGATTACCGACCTGAATCTCCCTATCCTCAATGGATACCAGCTCATGGAAAAAATCAAGCATATCAGCGCTTCCATGAGCAAGATCATGGTCCTCACAGACAAACGTCTGGAAGAAGATGTGCAAAAATCGTTTGCAATGGGAGCATCTGACTACATTACCAAGCCATTCTCCCCGGTAGAGCTAGAAGCCAGGGTGAAAAGGCTGATTTCATAATTCTAGAAAGAGAAAGGGAGAGAAACGAGGATGGCGAGATACGAGGAACTGCAACAAAAGATTCAACGCAAGACAGCGAGAGTGGGTGTCATTGGGCTTGGGTATGTAGGGCTGCCGCTGGCGGTAGAGACGATCAAGAGTGGTTATACCGTAATCGGAATCGATCTGCATGGCGGAAAAATCGAGAGCCTGAAAAGAGGAGAGTCTTACGTCCAGGATATTTCCAATGAAACCTTGCAGGAATGCCTCGCGACCAATCGCTTTTTTCCGACGACTGATTATAGCGTCATCGAAGAGCTGGATGCGATCAGCATTTGCGTTCCGACGCCACTCAGTCCCAATCAAGACCCAGACACCTCTTACATTACAAACGTTGTCGAGCAAATCAAGAGATTCATGAAAAGAGGAATGCTCATTACGCTGGAGAGCACAACCTATCCGGGAACGACGGAGGAGCTGATCCAGCGCGAATTTGAAAAGCTGGGCTATCGGGCTGGCATTGACTTTTTCCTCTGCTATTCGCCAGAGAGGGTCGATCCGGGCAATCGCAAATACAGTACGTACAATACGCCAAAGGTGATCGGTGGGACGACAGAACGTTGCATGGAGTTAGGCACGCTCTTGTACGGCAGCCTGGTCAAAACTGTCGTGCCAGTCTCTTCGCCAAAGGTGGCGGAAATGTCCAAGCTTTTGGAAAACACCTTCCGTAGCGTCAATATTGCCTTCATGAATGAGATGGCAATGATGTGCGACAGAATGGGCATCAATGTTTGGGAAGTAATCAAGGCCGCATCGACCAAGCCTTTCGGGTTCATGCCGTTTTACCCGGGACCCGGAATCGGTGGGCATTGCATACCGCTCGATCCGATGTATTTGTCGTGGAAGGCCAAGGGCTTTCGTTTTCACAGCCAATTTATTGAGATCGCCCAATCGATTAACGACAACATGCCGGACTATGTGCGCAATAAGACAGCACAGGTGCTTAACATTTACGCCAAAGCGATCAACAGCTCACGCATCTTAATTCTTGGCATGGCCTACAAGCCGGAAGTCGATGACCTGCGGGAATCACCTGGGCTGGAGATTTACGAGCTGTTCACCAATAGCGGCGCAACTGTCGACTATTACGACCCGTATGCGCAGAGCTTTGTGAATAAAAAAGGTGAGATCATCCACTCCATCGCCAATGACTACGAGGCGTTCAAGACTTACGATTGCATGGTGCTTATTACGAATCACCAAAGCTTTGCCTATCAGGAGCTGGCGGATTTGGGAGTGGCCATTATCGATACACGAAATGCGTTTGAGGGCATCACGAATCCGAATGTGTATCGCATCGGAACCTCAGTCGCTATCAGGCAGGAGAAGGAAGTCGTCAGTTTGCTCGCATAATACAAAGTCCGAACATTATACGCAACAAGGGAGGAACCGAAGACATGTGCGGAATTATGGGATATATCGGGAACAGGGAAGCGCAGCCGATTCTAATCAATGGGCTGCGAAAGCTGGAATACAGAGGCTACGATTCAGCGGGCATTGCGATTTGTGATGGAGCAACCATCGGCATTCGCAAGGCAAAAGGCAGAATTGACGTACTGGAAAGCCAAACCCAAAAGTCCGGCTTGCAGGGCTCCATCGGCATTGGTCATACGCGCTGGGCGACACACGGACGACCGTCTGACGAAAACTCTCATCCTCATTTTGATCAATCCGGCAAGTTCTCGATCGTGCATAACGGCATTATCGAAAACTATCTGGATCTCAAGCAGGAGTTGATCGAAAAAGGCGTGACGTTTACTTCGGAGACGGACACGGAGGTCATCGTGCACCTTTTGGCGCAGGAATACGACAACAACCTGGTGGCGGCAGTGCAGAAGGTCGCTGGCAAAATTCGCGGAGCATTTGCCCTCGGTGTGATGACGGAGCATGAGCCTGACAAGCTGATTGCAGTTCGTATGGCGAGCCCGTTGATTATCGGGGTAGGGGAGAATGAGAATTTCATCGGTTCTGATATCCCGGCGATCCTGGAGCATACGCGCGAAGTGTACGTTCTCGAAGACGGAGACCTGGCGATTCTGACCAAAGATTCAGTTCACGTCGTGCGTCTGGATACGACGGAGCCAATCGAGCGAGAGCTGGTGCGGATTGAGTGGGACAAGGAACAAGCGGAAAAAGACGGCTTTGCTCACTATATGCAAAAGGAAATTTACGAGCAGCCACGTGCCCTGCGCAATACAATGACAGGTCGAATCGATGCTACACAGCAAAAGGTTATTTTTCCCAATCTTCAGCTATCAGAAGCAAGTGCCAAGCGTGTGGAAAAAATCTACATTGTCGCATGCGGTACCGCTTATCATGCGGGCTTGATCGGCAAGCATGTGATCGAACGATTGGCACAGATTCCGGTAGAAGTAGATGTAGCGTCGGAGTTTCGTTACCGTCGCCCACTCTTTCAACCCAATACGCTTACGATTGCCGTCAGTCAATCAGGGGAAACAGCAGATACATTGGCAG
>NZ_AKIX01000019.1:0-44053 GCF_000282075.1 Brevibacillus sp. BC25 | reverse complement strand
AACGCGTGGAGCTGACGAATACTAATCGGTCGAGGACTTATCCACACATTTAGCAATTGATCATGCAGATCCAGTTTTGAATGAATGAAGAAGCCATTCCTTTAAGGGATGGCTTTTTTTATGATAAGCGAATGCCTAAGCACAAAAGCCGCCTTCCTGTAGGAGAGGCGGCGTCTTTTTTCACATTCAAAAATCACGCGTCTGATCAAAAATAGCAAAAAGCTCGTCCACATCTACTTCCACACCTGCAGTAGCCAAATTCCGTTTTGCCGACTGAAGCAGTTCATCGAGCACAACGAAAATTTCTTCACGCTCAACCGTTTCAATAAAGCCAGTCCGGCGATCCATTTTGTTGAAAGTCTCTGTGTACTCTTTGACCAATGCACGCAAAGCAGTTTGTATTTCTTCCGCGTTCGTCGCGTCTTCACTACATTGTTTTTCAAGCGCACTGATCGAGGTGTTCATTTTTTTATAGAGACTGGCAGCCTTGTTGGCGTGGGTTGTTGAGATGTGCTCCCTGCCATCCCAATCGCGAAACGGATTGGTCAAATTATTGGCCAGCCATTCGGGCTTGCGTGGCTTGGTGATGGACAAATCTAGCCCATTTTTTACTTCTTTTTTGTAGGCGGCTTTAATGGTCTTGGCCGCTTCTGCTGGGAGGCTCGTCATCCAAAGCGAGGAGAGCTTGGGACATTGATCTGGCGAAGGGAACTCGTCCCCGGAGAAGCCAAACAGATCGTAGGTCGTAAACGTCAGTAGATTCTTCAAGTGCTTGATACTGCCCAGATTGCTAAGGGTACCAGGCTTGCCCCGCAGTCGGATGTCCTGGAGCGAGGGATACCGTTGGACGAGTGGCTGCAAGTCCAGCTCCACTACATTATGCAGATTGAGTCCTCCTAGCTGGTCGAGTCCACGGTGAAGCGGCAGCGAATCTGAGAATGAGGCGGTCAGCCAATGCCCATTCTGCACGGCATCTATGAACAAGTTTGAGGAAATGTCCTTGCCCAGTATGAGCTCTCTTAGACAATCGTTCAGATGCAGTGACTCCAGCCCGTCCGCGTTTTGGAGAGAGAATTTACTGAGATGGCTTCCTGTCAGATCAAGAGAGGAGCCATTGGCTTTTTCCAGGTGAAGCTCCAGAATAAACGGATTGCTTTTGACAAAGGCAAGCAAGGAATCGGTAGGCTCCTCTGCATAGATTCTTGTCAGGCAAGGAAGTTTTTCCAATTCAGAGATGTCCGTCAGGCTTCGCAGGATGTCAGCATGAATGACGTTGTTAGATCGGCGCAGGCTCTTCCCGCCCAGCGAAATGATTTTGTCATCATTTGCGGCCTGTTTAAACTGCTTGCGACGTTCCTCGGGAATTTGATTCCACTTGTGTTGACGGTACAGGCTCCCTCCGACATCCCAACTGCCGTAACTCCTTGTCTCTTCTGTCACGAGAGGTGGTACATTCCCTACTTTTATGTAGCCTTTAGGTACCGCTGGATCAACATAGATGTGATCGAGCTTGTTGTTCCAGAAGAAGTAATCGCAATATAAGGGCTTCATCTCGTACAGCTCTGATTCATCAGGCAATGTATCGCTGCTCCAGTCCAGCTCGAGGATACTGATGAGGTTGGATTTACTCGGGCCAGGCTCTTTTATCGATGTGACCTGGCAGGCTGTGTACTTTTGCAGCTTCTCGACAAAAACACAGTAGATGTCTCCGATTGTGGGCGTCATTCCTACCATCCTTTCCATCTCGCAAGGCTTGTTATTATTGTTATTTTTACATATTTTTCATAGGTTGTCGTTGTTCTTGCTGTTTTCTATAATGAAAAAATAAACACAGGTCGGACATAACGGCGTGTGAGAGGCGGCGAAGAGATGAAGAGAGAAGAGAGCACGGAGAAGTGGATGAGCCGCGTATTGGAGGCCATTGTTGAAACGTCTCGCGATCATTTGTTAATCACGGACCCTGAGGGCTACATCCGGCTGGTTGGCGATTCGTCCTATGAAATATACGGCATTGGAAAGCAAGAGCTCTTGGGCAAAAACGTCATCGAGCTGGAAAAAAGAAAGGTCTTTTCTCCATCTGTCACGCGAAAAGTCATGGATGCCAAGATGCCGCAGACGATCATGCAGGAAATACCCGGCGGCCGAAAGCTGATGGTGACGGCGTTTCCCGTCTGGAATGAGGATGGCAGCATGCACTCGATCATCAGCTATTCCCATGACCTGACTGAAATTATGGAATTGAAACGGCGTTACGAAGGTCTGACAGAGCAGCTCAAGCAGTTTGAAACCGAGATTGAGGAGCTGCGCGAAAAGCACCAGGAGGGCTTCGTGGCCGTGAGCCAGCCGATGCAAGCGATTGAGCGTCTCGTCAAAAAAGTTGCAGCTGTCGATTCGACTGTCCTGATCCTCGGGGAATCGGGTGTCGGGAAAAACGTGATCGCGAAAGAAATTCATCGCAATAGCCGTCGTGTGGGTGGGCAATTCGTGGAGATCAACTGTGGCTCGATCCCGGAGGGCTTGCTGGAATCCGAGCTGTTTGGCTATGAGGCTGGTTCGTTTACAGGAGCCGCCAAGCAGGGTAAGCAAGGGATTATCGAGATGGCGAACCAAGGCACTCTCCTCTTGGACGAACTGGGGGAACTGCCGCTGACCTTGCAGGCGAAGCTGTTGAAGGTGATTCAAGAAAAACGGTTGCAACGCGTTGGGAGCACACAGTACCGCGACGTGGATTTTCGTTTAATTGCCGCCACCAATCGCGATTTAGAGAAGATGGTGAAGGAAGGGAAGTTCCGGCAGGACCTGTATTTTCGCCTGAATGTTGTCCCGATCCACGTCCCGCCGTTACGAAATCGGTCAGAGGATATCGCGGCTCTCCTGAAGCGCGTCCTGCGCTCGCTCAATGAACGATACGGAATGGCCAAGCGTTTGGACCCTGCTGTAACATATGCCTTGATGCAGTACGAGTGGCCCGGCAATGTGCGCGAGCTGGAGAACGTCTTGGAGAGAATGGTGGTCACAGCGGACGAAGAGGTGATCGCTTCTCAACATTTGCCCGCAGAAATCAGGCTGGCAGGGGAGGAGCAGGCGGCTATGGAGCCGAGTCTGGCTACTTCCAAGATGTCGCTTCGCGAAGCATTGGAGCAGGTAGAGGAAAAATGGCTGCGCTATGCATCGGAGCACTGCCGGACCACGGGAGAAATCGCGGAGTTTCTCGGCATTAGCCAGCCATCTGTCGTGCGGAAGCTACAAAAATATCGGATTCGTTCCAGGTAATTCAAAAATGAATCGTTTATTCAAAAATGAATCGAGCATTCGGGTGTTTTGATTCATTTTTGAATAATTTGATGTGATCGTAGTGCCGGAAACGCGATTTCATCAAGCTCTAGCGTTTGGCATAGGTATTGCTACATATCGTGGTTGAGTTTACAAGCAAGCCATACAACTAATACCATCTCGAACGAGGAGAGGAAACGATATGTCCAAACAACGTCAATTTGTAAACGTAGCTGCTGGTGTGCCTGGTCCAAAGGGAGCGGCGCTGATTGAAAAAAGAAAGCAGTTCGTTCCAAAAGGTGTCGGCAACAATACCCCTGTTTTTGTAGAGTCAGCTTCAGGTGCCTTGGTTACGGATGTAGATGGAAATACGTACATCGATTTTGCTGGAGCAATCGGTACATTGAATGCCGGACACTGCCCACCAGAGGTAGTTGAGGCATTAAAAGCGCAGCTGGACAAATACATTCATCCTTGCTTCCATGTAGGGATGTATGAGCCATATGTGGCCTTGGCTGAGAAGCTGACGCAAATCACGCCAGGCAGCTTTGAAAAGAAGACCATGCTCGCAAACAGCGGGGCAGAAGCAGTAGAGAACGCGGTAAAAATCGCCCGCAAATACACCGGACGCCCAGGCATCATTTCCTTTAGCCGCGGCTTCCACGGTCGTACACTTCTCGGCATGTCACTGACTTCCAAGGTGAAGCCGTACAAATTTCAGATGGGGCCATTCGCTCCAGCTACGTATAAAGCTCAGTTCCCGTATCCATTAAATAAGCCGGAATCCATGACAGATGATGAGTACGCGCAATTCTGCGTGCGTCAGTTCGAGGACTTCCTCTTGACTGAGGTTGCACCGGAAGAAGTGGCTGCTGTGATTATGGAGCCGATTCAGGGAGAAGGCGGCTTTATCGTTCCGCCTGTGTCCTTCGTTCAAGGTGTCTATAACATTTGTAAAAAGCATCAAATCCTCTTCATTTCGGATGAGATTCAAACAGGCTTCGGTCGTACTGGCGCCATGTTTGCTTCTACCCATTTCGGTATCGAGCCAGATATCATCACCATGTCCAAATCAATTGCGGCAGGCTTGCCCATCTCTGCGGTTACGGGACGCGCAGAAATCATGGACGCGCCAAATCCAGGTGAGATCGGCGGTACCTATGGAGGAAGCCCGCTTGGCTGCGTAGCGGCATTGGCAGTCATTGAAAAAATGGAGCGCGAAGACCTGTCTGGTCGTGCGCAGGTGATCGGGGACAAGATCAAGGCGCATTTCCACGCGTTGCAAACAGAGTTCCCTGTGATCGCAGAGGTGCGCGGACTGGGGGCGATGTGCGCCGTAGAATTTATCGACCCAACAACCAAACAACCAGCGAAAGAGCTCGTTGCTGGCTTGACCAAAGGCTGCTACGAGTCTGGCGTCATCGTCCTTTCTGCTGGCGTCCACAGCAACGTGCTGCGCTTCCTGTCTCCACTAGTTATTACAGACGAGCAACTGGAAGAGGCGCTGGACATTATGACGGATGTTCTGAAAAGCCAATACGTGACGAACTAAAAAGCCCGAGGGGGTTCTCCATACTCATGAAAAAGCATCTCTACATCAACGGACAATGGAAAGAAGCAAAAGAATACGCACCGCTCTACTCCCCGTATTCTGGGGAGCTGCTGGCTGAAATCGCTCAGGCAAACGATCATGACGTCGACGAGGCAATCAAGGCGGCCAAAGCAACAGCCAAAGTCATGGCGAAAATGCCAGCCAGTCAGCGCGCCTTGATACTGGAGGGTGCCGTTGCGATTATGGAAGCACGCAAGGAGGAACTGGCGGTCATCCTCGCACAGGAAGCTGCCAAGCCACTTCGCACGGGGCGTGTAGAAATTGCACGGACAATCCAGACCTACAAGTTCGCAGCAGAAGAGGCGAAGCGTATTCACGGAGAGACGGTGCCGCTTGATGCAGCACCGGGTGGTGAAGGACGTCTTGCTTTCACGGTACGCAAGCCAATCGGCGTAGTCGGCGCGATCACGCCTTTTAACTTTCCCTTTAATCTCGTAGCACACAAGGTCGGGCCTGCCATTGCCGCAGGAAATACCGTCGTACTGAAGCCAGCGAGTCAGACGCCGCTTAGCTCGCTGATCCTGGCCGATATTTTCGCAGAGGCAGGATTGCCAGCAGGAGCGCTCAATATTTTACCTGGAAAAGGCGCAGTCGTAGGCGAAAAGCTGGTCAGTGACAGCCGAATTGCCGCGATTACGTTTACGGGAAGCCCTGCGGTTGGCATCGCGATGAAAAACAAAGCGGGACTCAAGCGCGTGACCTTGGAGCTTGGCTCCAACTCCGCAGTAATCATCGACCACAACGTGGAAATCACGCAAGCGTTGATTGATCGTTGCGTGACGGGTGCCTTCTCTTTTAGCGGTCAAGTGTGCATCTCGCTGCAACGTGTTTATATTCACCAGAGCAAGTACGAAGAGTTCCTGGAGAAGTTTAAGGCTGGCACCGAAAAGCTCGTGCTGGGTGATCCGCTGAACGAAGAGACAGACATGTCCTCCGTGATCTCCGCCAAGGATCATGAACGCATGGGAGCATGGGTACAGGAAGCAGTAGAAGCAGGCGCACATGTAGTTACTGGCGGGAAGGCTGTCAGTGACAACCTCTTTGCTCCTACGATTCTGACGAATGTGGGCGCACATGTTGCCGTCTCCTGCCAAGAGGTATTCGGTCCAATCGTAGTCGTTACACCGTTTGAGACGATAGACGAAGCGATTGAGGCGGTAAATGACTCGCGATTCGGCTTGCAGGCAGGCATCTATACGAGTGACATTCACGCGGCTATGCGTGCAGCGGAAGAGTTGGAGGTCGGAGGCGTGATGATCAACGACATTCCAACGTTCCGCGTAGACAACATGCCGTATGGCGGAGTAAAAGACAGTGGCTTTGGCCGCGAAGGGATTAAGTATGCGGTCGAGGAATTAACGGAACTAAAATTAATCGCGATCAAACTGTAACAGCGAATGACGGGCCCGATGAGGCTCGTCTTTTTTTTTGAAAATAGCGTATTGAAGGCGATTTTTGCCATTTCCATAAATTATCATAAATGAAACCGCTTCATAAAGTTGTTTGGTATAGGTGGGTTATGTTAGTCTAGCGTGTAGTGGCAGACTATGTTCATTTTTGCGGAAGAGTGTTTGATTACACTTTACTTGTTGCGCAGATGAAATAGTCGTTTTTTTATGCGTAAAGGGCATTTCTACATGAAAAGGGGACAATCATGATTAGTCATAAGAAAGGGGCCAGTGCGTTCCGATTATTTCACTGGATCTCCCTGGTAGCGATCGTGGCATTGTTGGCAGGCTGTTCACCGTTTCAAGGGAAAGAAAACGGTGCAGATAACGGCCAAGCGCCAGTTAAACCTGAAAAAATCGAGCGTTACCAAGGGGAAAAGAGCAAGGCAGTGTCTATGGTCTACACGACGCAAAGACAGCTTGCTCTTACTTTTAATGGGATGGCAGATAAGGACACGATGAAAAGACTGCTCGAGGAGTTGGACAAGTACCACATCAAGGCAGCTTTTTTCATGCCAGGAATGAGAGTAGCGGAAGAGCCTGACATTGCGCGAGAAATTGTCGCCAGAGGTCACGAAATTGAAAACAACACGTTAAAACAGTCAGATTTGCAGGGTCAATCTTACGAGAAAATGTACGAAGATATCAAATTGGCTAATGAGGTCATCAAAAGAGAGACCGACAAAACACCGCGGTATATCAGAACGAAGTCGGGCGATTACTCCGACGATCTTCGATTGGTAGCTGCGCATAATGGACAAGAAGCGGTCGTGTCCGCCAGTCTGCTTCTGCACAATTGGCAAAAAGAGACGGAGGAGCAAAAAATTCATTACTTAAGAAAATATATGAATCGCGGCGGCATCATCGCGATGGATACAGAGGAGAACAAGTCTGTCGTAGAAAACATCCGTCTTCTCGCGGAGGCAGCTACTGATGTCGGTTACAGATTCGTCCCATTGCACGAGTTGATTGCACAAGGCGGGGAGCGAAAGCCGTTGCAAGAAATTCCGGGTTTTGATGCAGCAAAAATGAATGCGGCGTATTACGAGTCCAAACCAAATCTCATCTATCGAAAAGAAACGGACAAGAAGATGGTCGCCTTGTCCTTCGATGATTGGGGTACGGATCAAACGGTTACGAAGATTCTCGGTATCCTGGACAAAAAAGGAGTAAAGGCTTCGTTTTTCCTTCGCGCAGATGGTGTAGAGCGAAATCCAAACTTGGCGAGAGCGATTGCGGAAGCGGGACATGATGTAGCTAATCACACCTATTCTCATCCGGTGAATACCAAAATTGCGCCGGAAGAATTGCAAAAAGAGATTGTCAGAGCCCATCAGATCATTACCGAAGCGATTCAGCAGAAGCCGACGATGTATTTCAGACCACCAACTGGGGCGTTTGACGAACAGACACTCAAGGCGATTGCAGCGACGGGCTACGAGGATATTACGATTTATGATGTGACACCGTCCGATTACGACAAGAAACGGAGTGCGGACGATATCGTCAAAACCATTATGGAGCAGACGCGGAGCGGAAGCGTGATTCTGCTGCACATGCTCGATGACATTCACACAATAGAGGCGTTACCAATCGTAATTGATCAGCTTAGAAGCAAAGGATACACGCTTGTACCCATGACAGAGATGTTTGGCCAATAAAGCCAAAATAGAACAGGGAGAGGGAGCCAGCTTATGAATTTGTACGAAGGGATTGTGGAGAGGAAAGAAAAAATGGCTGTCGTCGGTCTGGGGTACGTAGGCTTGCCGATTGCGATGGCACTGTCCAAACGTGCTTCTGTGATTGGATTCGATGTAAACAAGGAGAAAGTAGCAGCCTATCAAAAGGGACACTTTCATGATAATGATGTGGATCAGGAGCTGACGAGTGACACCGCTATTGAATTCACATCAGATGAAAATAGATTGCAGGAAGCGCGATTTTTTATCGTGGCAGTGCCTACTCCGGTCAAAAGCGGCAATGTCCCCGACTTGAAATATGTAGAAAGTGCATCCCGCATGGTGGGCAGACAGTTGAGAAAAGGGTCAATCGTTGTCTTTGAATCAACTGTTTATCCTGGGGCAACCGAAGACGTCTGCTTGCCGATCCTGGAGGCGGAATCAGGCTTGCGTTGTGGGGTAGACTTCAAGATCGGCTATTCACCTGAACGCATCAACCCGGGAGACAAGGTAAATCGTCTGGAAAACATCGTCAAGATCGTATCGGGGATGGATGAAGAAACATTGGGAATCGTAGCAAGCGTCTACGAGCTCGTGATCAAGGCAGGCGTTTATCGAGCGGAAAGCATCAAGGTAGCAGAAGCGGCGAAAGTCATTGAAAATGCTCAGCGGGATGTCAATATTGCGTTTATGAATGAGCTGGCCATGCTGTTCAACCAGATGGATATTCCGACGAAAGCAGTATTGCAAGCGGCAGAAACCAAGTGGAACTTCCTCCCTTTTTCACCGGGCTTGGTCGGCGGGCATTGCATCGGTATCGACCCTTACTATTTAACGTACAAAGCAGAAGACAGTGGCTATCGCTCCCGCATCATTTTGGCGGCTAGACACATTAACGATGGCATGGGGAAATATGTCGCTCAACAAATTATCAAAAAGGCTGTTCGTTCGAAGCTCGACCTCAAGGATGTACGGATTGGCATACTCGGACTGTCCTACAAAGAGAATTGCGCGGATATCAGAAATACCAAGGTGACGGATATCATTGAGGAACTGAGGGAGTACGGGATCAACCCACTGGTCGTAGACCCGATGGTAAATCCTCAGGAGGCATATGAGGAATACGGCATCGAGCTGTCAGAGATGAAGGCTCTCCACGACTTGGACATTGTGGTTGTAGCGGTACCGCATGCTCCCTTTGCCCAGATGGAAGTCGCTGATTTTGCCGCGATGTACGGCAAGAATGAAGCAAAAATCATGATTGATATAAAAGAGACTTATTCCAAAGCTGACTTTGAAAACAGTGGATTTCATTACTGGAGCTTGTAGGCAGTGGAGGGGAGAGAGCGACAGTGATGAAACAGTTGATAGAGAAAATAAAGCCTAAAAAGAAAGAAAAAATCGAAGAAGTACTGACGGTTTCCAAAACGGAGAGGCGTGTGCTATCCAATGTGCCAGACCCGGAGAAAATTCGTGTCCAAGTGGACCGACGTGGTGCTAAAGATACGAATGAGCAAGGACAGCTGGAGGACCCGGAATATTTGAATCGCATTCGGATGCTGAGTCTGCGCTATATGGCGGATTTCTCGGTGACGCTATTGACCAAGAAACAGCGGGCCAAGGATGGAGTCAAGGCCAGAGCCGTCGACATTTCTTCGACGGGCCTATTAGTTGAACTAGATTCAGAGATGGAAGACATCCAGGTGGGACAAGTGTTTATGATTCATTGCACAATTCCGCCAGGTACAATGCCAGAAGGCTATGAGTCAACGGTGAAGCTGGATGCAACTGTCGTTCGCTGGTTTACGCAGGAAGAGGACGGGCGTCAGAAGTTCATGCTCGCCTTCGAGTTTTCCAAACCGCTGACCGAGTATTTTCGCAAAAAACGCTGGGGATACGCGATTTATATCGCAAGTGCTTCCCTGTTTTTCGCTGCGGCGTTTATCGTACTCATGCGTGCGGAGAGCGTGATTTATTTCAAATACAACATGTACTTGTATTTGTACAGCTTGATTGCCGCTGCCTTTTTGCTGACACGGTATTTATTCGGTGCTCTTTATCGGGAGGTTCCCGTCAATCCGGACTATACACTAGGCGTGAGCATCATTATCCCGTGTTTCAACGAAGAGCAGTGGATTCACCGGACGATTTTGAGTTGTGTGAATCAGAACTACCCGATTGATAAGCTGGAGGTCATCGTGGTAGATGACCGCTCGACGGACCGATCAGCAGAAGAGATTCAAAAGGTCATCGATATGATTCATAACGAGGCCGAACGCTATATGACCCGTGAACGCGTGAAGATGCACATTCTTTCTGAAAACGGCGGGAAACGGGTCGCTTTGGTAAAAGGTGTGGAAATGGCCAAGCACGATTTGGTTGTCTTCGTTGATTCGGATAGTTTTTTGGAACCGACTGCGATTCGCAACCTCGTACAGCCTTTCCAAGACCCGAAAATGGGTGGTGTCGCAGGGCGTACGGATGTGGAAAACAAGTTCACCAACGCGATCACCAAGCTCCAAACGGTTCGTTACTACATTGCTTTTCGCATCATGAAGGCGGCTGAGTCGTGGTTTGACAGTGTCACTTGCTTGTCTGGGCCGTTGTCTTGCTATCGCAAGGAATTGATTTTGCAGCATTCTGAAGCATGGCTGAATCAGAAGTTTCTCGGGCAGCCCGCCACTTTTGGCGATGACCGAAGCATGACCAACTTTATTTTGCGAACCCATCGGACAGGCTATCAGGATTCTGCAATTTGCTCGACGATTGTGCCGTCAGACATGAGCGTATTTTTGAAGCAGCAGATGCGCTGGAAGCGTTCGTGGTTAAGGGAATCTTTGCGTGCCAGCGGCTTTATTTGGCGCAAGGAGCCTTTTATGGCGATCTTCTTTTACATTGGTCTGATTGTTCCTATCGCTGCTCCTGTCATCGTACTGTACAACCTCGGATACGTCCCGCTCGTTCATCATATTTTTCCGGGTACGTTTTTAATGGGCTTGCTGTTGATGGCGCTCTTAATGAGCTTGGCTCATTTGTTTTTCCGCAGAAGCAAGCTATGGGTTTTCGGGATTGTCTTTTGTGTGTTTTATGAGCTGGTGTTGTTGTGGCAGATGCCTGTGGCTTGGGTGACATTCTGGAAATCTACTTGGGGTACGAGAGAAACACCGCAGGACGTCGAAGCGAGATTGAAAAAAGAAGCCCGAAAGAAGAACAAAAAAGGCTTTGGGCTGCCATTTTAAGAGGGAAAGACAAAGGGAGTGAGGGTGTCAGGAGTTATGGGGAAAACGACGAGCGATGTCTTGGACTATCGGAAAAAAGATCGCAATAAATTCATCAAGACGCTGATCCAGGTCGCTATCTTAGTCGTCCTGGGTGTCATGTTATATAATGCCGTATTTGATTGGGAGAAGTACGAGGAGCCGAATAAAGCGAGCTGGACGAATGACAAAGGCTTTATCGCCATCTCCTATTTTGGCGTAGGTCGTTCGGGTACACCGAAATTGGTAGCCAAGAAGCAATTGGACGAGCAGCTGCAAGCGTTGTATGACCAGGGCTATCAAACGATCTCGCAACAAGATATCTTGGACTTTTACAAGAAAAAGAAGCCACTTCCTGACAAGGCACTGTTTTTGGCTTTTGAAGATGGCCGCAACGATTCGAGCTTGTTTGCCCAGCCGTTTTTGGAGAAGTACAACTTCAAAGCAACGGCATTGTCTTACGGCAACAAGATGGGAAACAGCGAGAACAAATTCCTCCAGCCGGAAGACTTGAAAAAAATGATGGAAAATGGCTTCTGGGAGCTCGGTTCCAACGGCTATCGGTTGACGTATATCAATGTGTTTGATAATCAGGGCAATTTCATCGGGGTAAAGGATGAGAGTGAATTAACGAATAAAACAAAGGTGGGCTACTATAACCACTACTTGATGGACTTTATCCGTGACAGCAATATGATCCCGATTGAAGACAGAAGCAAGATGGAAGCGAGAATGAACAAAGACTACAAGCTGATGAATGATACATATATGGATCAATTGGGCTTTGTCCCAGGTGCCTATATGATCATGCATGCGAACACCCTGTATGGCGGCATGAATCGCCTGGTAGCGGATGCGAACGACGCGAATATCAAAAAGTATTTTACGATGCACTTTAACCGGGAAGGAATCGCCTACAACGACAGCGAGGGTGATCTGTACGACCTGACCCGCGTGCAGCCAGAGCCTTACTGGTACACGAACCATTTGTTGATGCGCATCCAAAAAGACACTGACGAAAAGATTCGCTTCGTTCGCGGCGATGAAGAGCAGGCCAAAGAGTGGGATCGTCTCGGTGGCGCCGCGCAATTTATGGAGGATCAGATCGTCCTGACCTCTCCAGCTGCTGGCTCTGGCATGTTATATTTAAAAAACAGTGACAGCCAGAAGGATATCAAGCTTTCTGCCAAGCTGGAAGGGAATGTAATCGGCAAGCAGTCGATTTATTTGCGCTATGATCGGGAAAAAGGCAGCTTTGTACGGGTCGTTCTGCATGATAATGAGCTGCGCGTCGAGCAGAAGAAGGAAAAAGGAGAAGTTCAGGAGCTTTTCAAGACGGAATTGGGTCAAGTGATTTGGAATCCTGAAGATTTGACCTTCGACCGTGCCTCAGTTTATACGAGAGAGCAAGGGGAGTCTGGTGCTCCCGAGCTGGAAAAATACCCGATCAACATTAAAAATACGCGGCCATTCGAAATGACTGTTCAAGGCGACCGTCTCAGTGTTTCCGTGGACAAGATCCCGCTTTTGGATAAGCAACAGATCGACACAAGCATTAGTAGTGGTGGTGTCGCATTGGAAGCGGCCTATAGTGAAGGGAACAAAAAGGACGACATTTATGACGGGGTGTTTGCGGACGTAAAAATAGAGTCCTTGGCGCAACCGAATGGTGAGCAGCAGACGCTGTTCAGTAATGTGCAGACAGGGCTTGCAGGAGTCGTCAGTTCGATCAAGAAAGCTTTTTCTTCCACAATGGACTGGGTCATCGACACCTTTTAAATCCGAAACAAGGGGGATCAGTGTAAGGTGTCAAACATCAAGAAACGATCGATCATTTTGACTGTTCTTCTGATAATAGTGTGTATCACCCTCGTGTGGTACATGATGAAATGGAATGAGACCGAAAGCTTGGAGATTGTAGATGCAGCCAACAACACGACGGAATTGACTGCCTGGGTGGTAGATTGGCAGTGGGAATCCGGATTGGAGGATTTCCGCAGGATGACGGATGGCTTGTCCAGTATGCAAGTCTTCGCGGCGTATTTTGATGAAAATGACAAGCTGCATTTTACTGACCGTATGACCAAGGCGATGCCTGCGATCAAGGAAGCATCGAAGCAGGGCAGCTATGTCGATCTCGATTTGACCATTGTGAATGATCGTCTTAACAGTGATGGTACCCAAGTTCAAAAGGACCCGTCGATTGTAAGCCGGCTCATGGCGACAGATGCAAGCCGTACCAAGCACATTATGGAGATCAAGAATGCCGTGATCCAGAATGGCTTTCATGGTTTAGAAATCGATTATGAGAGAATTGACGAGAAAGACTGGGACAACTTCCTTACTTTTATCCATACCTTGTATCAGCATATGGAGCAGGAGGGAAAGTCGCTTCGCATCGTATTGGAGCCGCGCGCCCCGATTGAAGACTTGGCATTGCCAAAGGGCCCTACTTACGTCATGATGGCCTATAATTTGTACGGTACGAATACAGAGCCAGGTCCCAAAGCCGATCATGCATTTATTGAGCAGCTCGCCAATCGAATGAAAAAGGTGCCGGGTGACAAAGTCATGGCCCTCTCTGTAGGCGGATTTGATTGGGCTAGTGATGGAAAAGTGACGGCTGTGACGGAAAAACAGGCAGCAGACCTTGCTGTGTCCAGTGTCGAGCCGCCAAAGCGGGATAAAGCGAGTGGCAGTTTGTACTTCGACTATATGGGTGAAGACGGACAAAAGCACACGGTTTGGTATGCGGATGAAGAAACGCTGTCTCAATGGGTTGCGGTCGCCAAGAAAGCAGGTATTGAAAAAATTGCACTTTGGCGACTAGGTGATATGGGGGAAGGGACATTGCGATATGTGAATCGGTAGGGGGTGTAGTGGAAGGAAGAAGCGAATTTCCAGTCTACGCTTCGGCCTACGCCCCGCAAATTCGCTTCTTCCTGCGCGGCTTTTCGATTCACATCTTGCAGAGTTAAAATAAATTCAGAAAAAGCAAGATGGCTATCACTGTGGGGACAACCCATCCGGAATTTGCTAGAATGTTTTTCTATCATGATGTAACTTTGTACCGGAGATGAACGTTATAATGCTAGAAGCGGTAGTCTGCTCTTTTACAGGGCGGCTGCTACATATGATTTTGGACTTCATTCATAGGAGCGTGGAATTTTTGGGTCTCTGGGAAGCTTTTGTCGCGATTGTGTTGGGGCTAGTAGAAGGTTTGACTGAATTTGCCCCTGTTTCCTCTACGGGTCACATGATCATCGTGGATGACTTTTTGTTCCAAACGAAGGAGATGTTTTCACCAGAAGTGGCGAACACCTTCAAGATTGTCATTCAGCTCGGCTCGATTTTGGCTGTTGTGGTTTTGATGTGGGATCGGTTCATGAGCTTGCTTGGCCTTAACAGACTAGCGGGTAAGCGCGAGGTTCAGGCAGGACCTCGACTGAATTTGGCTACGGTCATTGTCGGTTTGATTCCTGCGGGGATTCTGGGTGTTCTGTTTGACGACTACATCGATGAGTATTTGTTCTCTACGAAGACCGTGGTAATCGGTCTGGTGCTTGGCGCTCTGCTCATGTTGGCTGCGGATTGGTTCCGACCAAGACGTGCCAAGATCGAGTCGGTTGACCAAATTACGTACAAGCAAGCGTTTCTGGTCGGACTTATTCAATGCTTCTCCCTGTGGCCTGGCTTTTCCCGTTCGGGTTCCACGATCTCGGGGGGCGTACTGTTGGGTATGAGCCATCGGGCGGCGGCAGACTTCACGTTTATTATGGCGGTGCCGATCATGGCGGGCGCGAGCTTTTTGTCGCTGTTGAAGCGTTGGGATGCGATTACGATGGACAGCATTCCGTTTTTCGTCGTCGGTTTTATTAGCGCGTTTGTGTTCGCGCTTCTGTCGATCCGTTTCTTCTTGAAGCTGATTAACCGCATTAAGCTGACACCTTTTGCGATTTATCGCTTGGTGCTGGCAGCAGTTATTTACTTTGTGTTTATGTAAAAATCTAAAATACGACAAAGGCTCCCAATTGGGAGCCTTATTTTAATCAGTCGCCTTTATCTCGCTCGGTTTTTCAATAACAATTCCGTTTAATTTAAGAGTGACAGGATTCGCAATCGTATCTCCAACGGGGCATGTCTGTTCCAAAAATTCCACAAAAGACTCTACTTGCTCTCTTGGAGCATCGGTTTTGATATGAAAGGTGTATCGGATTTCAGAATACCCGCGTCGAACATCAGATTTGTTCATGAAGCCATCTGTATCGAGATCGCCTTCGACTTCCACCCAAAAATCGTCGAGTTGAACGTTAAACTTTCTGGCATATACTCTGGCAACGATAGATTGGCATGCGCCTAATGCGGAGAGTACCAGTTCAACGGGGTTCATCCCAGTATCCGTTCCTCCCAAGCTTTTCGGTTCATCGATGGTTATCTCGAAATTTCTGGAACTGGCCTTCACAACCATTCCCTTCTGTAGATGTGCAGTTGCTTTGAATGTTTCAACAGGCATGATGCACACTCCCTTCTGAATAATTAATACAAGTAAACTCTACCATAGTTTACCAATCGCCATTATGAAAATTTTTACAATCGCACAAGCTGATGTCTCGTCCATTACACACACCTAGAAATAAAAAGGGGCTGTCTCAAAAGTCAATTTCCCGACTTAGAGACGCCCCTTCTATGTTTTATTTCAACAGGTAAACGGCACGCGTAGTCATAAATCCTTTGACATCTTCGCCTTTATCCAGCTTTTGCTCGACATAAGGAATGCCAGCTTCTTGCAGACGTACTTTTACTGCGTTGAAATGGTGGAAGTCTACGACCAGCGTTTTGTTGCTCGCCTTAATCTCTTCAAGCTGCCTTTTAACTAATGCATTGGCGCCAGACTGTCCAATGATATGAGAAGCATTTACCATCACCATATTGGCGAGTAAAATGACGACCAGAACCTTGCCCGCATGGCGGAAAAATCCCTTCTGGATATCCCAGACTGCCAGCGCAATCAAGAGTGGAATCAACCAGAGCTGCGGAACATAGCGCGCCCACCAGCTTTCCGGATTAATGAGTACGGTCACGAAGAGCGCCAGGCTGATCCACAAGAAAGGTGCCGCTTTTTTTCGATGAGTCCCCAAAAGCAAGGCAACGAGAATCAGGCATGTGACAATCACAGCTCCTCCGAAAAGCGGCCCGAATCCGGCTACACGCACGTCAGGAGAGTAGAACACTGCGAGCTCTTTCAAGGTGACCGTAAATGGCACCTTCCATGTAGGGCTATGGGGTGTTGCGATGTTCTCCGATTTAGAAAATAAGGAGAAAGCCAGATTTTCTATGCTCGTATTGTCTTTGAAGCCATGCGGGCTGTTCGAGGTCATGATATCAACAGCACCTTTGCCTGCCAACGGATAAAACGGATGTCCCTTCGTTAGCGCGTTGGCCACATACGGATTGTACCCAACAACCCCTACCGTGATAACCAGACTAATTGAAAGCCACACGAGCATGCTCTTGATGTGCTGACGGCGATCGTAGAAAAAGAAGAGCACGAGAATAGCCAAGCCGAGCAATCCAGCATACCCCAATGCTGTGAATTTGATCTGCGCCAGCAGCATGAGCGTTGCGCATAGCGCTAGTAGCGTCCACACATGGTAGCGCTTATACAGCAGATAGCCGAGAGCGCAGATGATGAGCACGAGTGAGCCGAGCTGTCCGTCAATATAGAAGGAGGTCGATTGCGTGATCACCGCGGGATTGAACGCTGCGAGTAGCGCGAAGGCAATCGCCGCCCCTTTTTTCTCTGGGAAAGCGGTCCGGATGGCAGCGAGCGTCAGGAAAAAGGACGATGCAATCAACAACAGGTTAAATATTTTGCTAACCTCGATCTGACCAGTCAGTTTATACATGACTGCATCGAGCATCCAAGGACCTTTGGCGTAATGATTGATCCAAAGGTGAAAGGCTGAGAGAACCTCTTTATTATCCATCTCCTCCACTTCTTTTGAACCAGAAGGCTTGAGGATGGGCTGGTCACGAACCGGATTCCAGCCGTTGGTTATCTTCACGATTGCTTCTTGATGATACGTTTGTCCGTCAAAAGAGAGATCATACGTATTGGCACTGATGGAGTAGCTGATGCCTGAAACAATCACCAGTCCAGCCAACAGGGAGAAAAACCAGGCCAGACGACGTGAACTTACGAAGACTGACACCATCCCGCCCATCGCAGCCAAAGCCGCAACGAGGCCAATCCAAAAGCTGACGGCCGTCACGGATACACCGAACAAAAATAAAACCGATGTGCTAAGCACAATCGTAGCCATAAAGAATAGCAAAGCCGTCCCAAGCAGGAACGAGTACGTAGCTGTACGGTTATTCATGAATATAATCTCCTGTCTACGAATCTACTAGCCAATGAGGTTAGGGAGGTTCGCTGCCAGCAGATGCAATACGGTCGCAAGCAGTACCCCGAGCACCAGACCCCCGGCAATTTCCCATCTGGTATGTCCCATGCTTTCGCGCAAAGGCTTGGCGGGAAACACGTCCGGATGTTCCTTTGCGAGCTTGTTGAGTGCCTCTGCATGTTTTCCTACCGCTCTACGCAATCCAGTCGCATCGATGATCACAATAAACGTCACAGCCACACCCAGCCCGAATGCAGGATGAGTAAAGCCCTCCTGCAAACCAATCAAAAACACAATCGTGACCATGACAGTTGTGTGCGTGCTGGGAAATCCGCCGTTCCCGACCATTTCTTTGGCCCGGGACCCAAAACGGAGGTAATTAATCAAAAATTTGGTTATTCCGGACACGAGCCAGCCGATAAACGGCGCTAGCGCATATAACATGAGAAAACTCCTCTACGTGATGATTACGATTGAGAAATGACGACGACGCCCACGACGATAATCGCTAGACCGGCAATACGTGTAAGGGACAACGGTTCGTTGAAGATCAAGAAGGACAGCACAGCTACCAACACGTATCCGAGTGCTGCCATGGGATAAGCATAGGAGAGCTGCACCTTTTCCAGCGCAGCAATCCAGATAAACGCCGAAAGTCCGTAAAGCGCAAGTCCCACCATAATCGGCAGGTTCGTGAAATAGTGCAGGAACTTCAGTAGCAGCATGTCACTGTTGCTGGAGAGCGAGGATGCGCCCATCTTCATCGCGACTTGTCCACACGCACTGAGGACCACGGAAATGATGATTAGAACAATTGATGGCATAGCCTGATCCACAACCTATCTGTGCAAGGAAATTCAAGTTCAAAAGCCGACCTTTTGAACTTCCTTATTTAAATTCAAATACGTAAATAATCCCGGCCACCATGACGACATACAGGAACACCGTAATGAGAATCGGCTTGTCCTGCAACAAAACTTTTTCCGGACTGCCGCCCTGGCCTGCGACGGTGATCAAATACAGGTAACGGAAAATACCAAAGATCACGAGTGGAATGGTCCACATCAAGTGAATCGTGCGTCCTGATGTAAAAGTGAACAAGGAATAGCTGATGATCGTCATGGTCGTAACAATCGTATTCAACTGATTCAACAATTCGGAGGAATAACTGTCGAGCACTTTGCGATGTGTTCCCTTATCCTGTTGTAACAAAATCAATTCGTGGCGACGTTTGCTGATGGCCAAAAACAGCGCGAGCAGCATCGTACAGAGCAAAAACCACGGGGTGAACGGTGTTTGGATCATCAGACTTCCACCGATGGCACGCAAAACAAAACCGGCTGAAATAATCATGACGTCTAGAATGACCACATGCTTCAGCCTCAACGAGTAAGCGACGTTGAGCACAAAGTAAACGAGCAGTACGAGCGCGAATAATCGGTCAAAGTAATAAGCACTAAAAAGGGAACCCAGGAGCAAAAACGCACCGAATGCTAATGCGAGCGCTGGCGGCAATGCACCAGAAGCCATGGGCCGGAACTGTTTCTCCGGGTGATTTCGGTCATTTTTGATATCGACAAAATCATTGAGGATGTAGACACAGCCGGATACAAAACAAAACAGCAGGAAGGCCAGCACTGATTTCCCAATGACATCCGGACTTACTTTGTGCAAGGAAAATAGCAAGGCAGCAAAGACAAGAAGGTTTTTCGTCCATTGATGTGGACGAAGCTGCTTCACTAATAGGTAGACCATATTTTGTCGAACGCGTGGCGTTGTTTTGACGTCAACTTTAACAGAATTTGATGTTGCCCCCATATCTAACCCCTATCCTAATATCGAATCTTGTACCTTCTAATGACGGAAAATGTAAAAAGAAGGTTACACCTGTAATATGGTAACATAACTTCCCCATAAAAATTTAACGATAACAGAAAAAATGTGAACTTGCGATAAAGAATGATTGCCAAAAATAATATCGGGGTTTACAAGAAAACGCAGCCCTTCTGAAGGAGCTGCGTTTTTCAGGTTTTCACTCTTTTAGTTCACCCGCGGAATCGGAGTGGCTGCTTTTTTCCGCGAATACAGGAACAAATTGAAAAGAACGATCACGAGAATGATCAATTGCGGGATCGTCGTTTCCCAGCTCGCGTAAATGCCGAGAGTCGGTGCATACAACAAGTAATCGCTGCTGTGTGCAGATAAGCTTCCCGTCACCTGCAAAGCGTGGATGCTGACGCCGACGAATTTAAACGCCATGTAGTAGAGCAAGAGACTAGCTACAAAAAAGAACGGACGCACCGGAATGCGTGCACTGAGCTTGATGATGACCAAGCCAATCACGGCCAAGACAACAAGCGCGCTCAAAATGCCAATCGCCAGGTCTGTCATGGAGATCGTAGCAGCCATCCCCATATAAAAGATAATCGTTTCTGCCCCTTCGCGGGCGACAGCGAGAAAGGCGGTGAATGAGAGTGACCATAGAGCTCCTTTTGCCAAAGAAGAGCCGATAGATTTCTCGACAAATTGATTCCATGCCTGCAAATTGGACTTCTTATGCAACCAGGCACCGATCGTTACCATAAAGAAGACGGCAATCAGTCCGGTTACTCCCTCAATCGTTTCTCGCGAGTTGCCAGTGGAGAGATTGGAGAAAACGAAACTGAGGATGACGGCAAGAATG
The DNA here is from genome assembly GCF_000282075.1 of Brevibacillus sp. BC25. NCBI lineage: Bacteria > Bacillati > Bacillota > Bacilli > Caryophanales > Paenibacillaceae > Brevibacillus > Brevibacillus sp. BC25. The sequence continues at coordinate 23,697 of NZ_AKIX01000019.1, read as the reverse complement.
GTGGAAACTACGATCCCGGCAATGGACCCGGACCAGATCCATTTGCGCTTGTCGGCATTACCTGACTTGTTCAGGACAGTAAGCAGAGAGACGATGATCAAGATAGCCTCCAGTCCTTCGCGGAACAAGATGAGTCCCGCATCCCAAGCGGTGTACGAGGATGCTGTCGCAAATGGCGCCAGCTCTGTCTTCATTTCCGCAAGATGAGCCGTCGCCTTTTCCCATTGCGGGGGATTGGACAGGATGAGTGTCGGGACGGCGACCATCTTGGCTTCGATACTGCTGTAGGTAGCTTGCGATTTAGTCATGACCACGCCTTCTACAGAGGGCCAAGAGGTGATAAAGGTCTCCATTTTGTCAGAAGCAGCGGTTGCATTCTGATTGGCGATATCTGTTTCTACCGATGTAAGGAGTTCCAGTAGAGAAGAGATGGTGGGCTGCTCAGAAGAAGGATTGGCAGCGGCCTGTTGGACTGCTTTTCCTGACAAATAATTGTCCACGGTAGTAATGAGTGCCTGTACTTTCTCTGCGCTCTTTTTAGGGTCTGGTGGTTCTGTATTTAAGGCAATGCGTGCACTGCTGATTTTGATTTCCATATCCCCGTAGATTGCGGCATTTTCCGCTCGAACAAGACCCTCTGCCTTGTACCAGCCAGTGACGAAGCTATTGTACGATTGCTTGGCTTTCGCCAGATCGCCTTCCGTGATGGCTGTCATGCTGTTTTGCAAGAGCGGTAGCAATGCCGCAATTTGCTTGTGTGCGCGTTCTTTTGGCTGACTGCCTTCTTCTTTGGACGAGACATAACGGTCCGTTGCTTTTGCCAGATTGGAGATGGCTGCTTTTGCAGTGTCAGGATTCGCTTTCGCTTGGGCAAGGGCTTGATCTGCTTCCACGATTGCTTGCGTCAATGCTTGTGTATCTGCGGAGGTTTCTTCCGAATTGCCTTCCCAGATGCTCTTCATACTGCTGATCGCTTTAGCTGCTTCTTCCCATTTGTTATCTCCACTACTAATCAAGGCATCGCTAGAGAGGGCGATCATTTGCTTGAGCTGCTCTGGCACCAGCGGCGCGGCTACAGCGGCAGACAGAGCAGATGTCCATAGCAGCATGCAGGTACAAATGATAAACAGATAGCGTTTCAAGGTGTTCACTCCATCCCAGATAGTTGGTTAAAATAGCGTGTCCCCGATGTATCCGCCCTCACTTGCACCAGGAAGACAGGCGTACAAACCACTGCCAACATGGGTGATATATTCATTGAGCAGGTCGACGGATGCGAGCTTTTGTTGCATCGGAATGAATTGCTTGCGCGGATCACGATTGTAGCAAATGAACAAAAGCCCAGCATCGAGCTGACCAGTCTTGAGATCCATTCCACTCGAATAAGAGTAACCGCGTCGCAAAATTTTCACCTTACCCTCCATATGGGCTAAGGCAACATGGGAATCCACAGGAATAACCGGTTTTCCCTTGGCATCCTTTCGATCCAGCTCCAGCTCGTCAAACTCGTTTGCTTTGCCAAGGGGAGCTCCGGTTAACCGGTGACGACCAAATGTATTCTCCTGATCGGTGAGGGAAGAGCGATCCCATACCTCGATCCGCATGCGGATTCGACGCATGACCATGTAGCTTCCGCCTGCCATCCACGCGGGACTTTCAGCAGTGTGAGCCCAGACGACTTCATTTGCGGTAGCGGGGTCGTTCACCGGTGGATTGTTCGTGCCATCCTTGAAGCCCATCAGATTCCGTGGTGTGGAGCCAGTCGGGTCGGATGCGCTGGTGCGCTGGAAACCTTCCTGTAGCCAGTGGAGAACAGCTTTGCCTCGAGCGATCCGGGCCAAATTCCGCAGGGCATGGAAGGCGACCTGTGGATCGTTGGCACAGACCTGCACGACAATATCGCCACCCGACCATTCTTTTCGCATTTCATCGCTGTTGAAGCGAGGTAAATCGACCAAGGGAGCTGGGCGTTTGGCTGCAAGACCAAAGCGCTCGTCAAAAAAAGAAGCGCCAAGCCCAAATGTGATCGTCAATTTCATTGGGCGCAGGCCCATGGCTTCTCCCGTATCGACAGGAGGAAGAAGGGCGTTATCGCTCTCCTCATCGACGTTTTTGCCGGCAGTCATGCGTGCTGCTGCCTGCGTCCAGCTTTGAAACAAGGTGCGGACATCCCCTAGCGAGGTCGTCGTCAAATCAAAAGCACCCATGCAGATAAAATCCTGCATAGGTGTAATGATCCCGGACTGATGCTTGCCATAAAAGGGAATGACCTCATCTGCACCGGTCGGAGTGGCACTTGTCTGCTCATTTTTAGGAGTAGAAGGCAAAAGGCTATTGACCCCAGTCGCCCCTAACAGCAGTCCAATCCCTCCGACACCAGCCAACTTCAGAGCTTCTCGACGTGTGAATTTGTTCGCTGTGGTGTTTGCGAGATGCTTGTCATTCATCTTGTTAGCCTCCTACGATCGTACCCATTTTGGACAATGGTTCAGCCAATGCATCGAGGGACTGACTCAGCTTTTTCACCTGGTCTTCCTTAAGTTCGGTGTACAGCACATAGCCGTCGCCTTTGCGGTATGGTGCGAGTGCTTTATCCAAATCAGCGAAGCGAGCTTCAATTTCATTTGCAAGAGCAGAGTCTTTAGCCGTAACAGCAGGCTTCAATACTTTGTAAATCTCGTGGGCGCCTTCCACGTTCGCAGCGAAATCGTACAAGTCCGTATGGGAATAGCGTTCTTCCTCGCCAGTCACCTTGCTCGTCGATACCTCGTTCAAGAGCTCAACCGCACCCGTTACCAGCATAGGCACATCGATTTCGACGCTCTCTACCTTCACGCGGAGCTGCTTCACATCTTGCAGCAGTTGATCCGCCACTTTTCCTTGGTCAGCAACCGATTTGGTTTCCCAGAGTGCTTTCTCCAATTTGTGATAGCCGCGCCATTCGTTATCAGGCACATCGCCTTCGCGGGCATCGATCCATGGGTCAAAATCGCCGAGAGATTCCGCGATAGGCTCGATTCTCTCAAAGTAAGCACGGGCTGGAGCATACTCTTTTTTCGCTTTTTCCATATCGCCTGCTTTAACGGCGGTAGTGAAGCTTTCTGTTGCTTTTACGAATTGGTCGGTTTGGTCGACGACCCATTTTCGGTATTGATCAATAGAGGCTTGCAGCTCAGGAGAAGGAGCAGAAGCAGAAGCAGTGCTCGCTGTCGCTGTCGTAGACTGATCAGCAGCGGCAGGCTTGTCAGGCTGAGCGGCTTCTGTTTTTTTCTCTTCGGTTTGTGTTTGTGCGTTTCCACAAGCGGCGAGCAAGGAAGAGCCGAGAACAACTGCGGCGAGTGGATAACTCCATTTTTGAATCATGAAAAGACATCCCTTCATCTAATATGAGTGCATAATTATATGATTATATGTCGATAATGAATATCATTATCATCCACAAAGAATTTATCTCTTTCTTAGACAGTTTGCAATCTTTTTTTCGCCATCGATCACTGGTTAGTTTTGGCGTTGTTCACAAAAAACCAAAAGTAGCTCAACAATCCCTTAACAATGACTTGTTATGATCGAGCTATCAACCAAATGAATAACGTCTGTAAGTGGGTCGAGACGTGGAGAAAGCCCTCATACAGCAATAGATTCGAAAAAGACCGTTCGTTCGGTTTGTTTCTTTGTGCTATTGCCGTGTATGAGGGCTTTTTGTGTTTTCGAATGAAAGGAGCGAGCAGGGGATTTGCTAGATACAGATAGGTACGATGCGTATTTTTTTGATTTGGATGGAACGATTTTTCTCGGGAATGAACTGCTTCCTGGGGTGGAAAAGACACTTGCCGCGCTACGGGAGAAGCAGAAAAAAATCATGTTTTTGACCAATACGACGGTACAGACAAGAACAGCTTGTCAGACTCGCCTCCAGAAGCTCGGATTGGCTGCTCAGCTGGAAGAAATCATGACGGCTGCCTATGCTGCGGGATTGTATCTTCAAGAGAATGCAGAGCAAGCGCGTGTCCTGATTGTTGGAGAGCCTGCCTTGGAGGAAGAGATTGCGAGCTTTCATATAAAGCAGGTGCAAGATGCGGAGGAAGCTACGCATGTATTGGTCGGAATGGACCGAGCATTTACGTATGAAAAGCTGCAACAGGCTGCTGACGCTGTGCGAAATGGAGCCCACCTGATCGTAGCGAACCCCGATCCGTTATGTCCGGTGCCAGGGGGTGCCATTCCTGATACATGGGCGTTGGCGAGAGCGATTGAAACGGCTGGTGGAGCCTCTGTCTGGGCGATGACTGGCAAGCCGTCCCGGTACTACGCCGATCAGGTTTTTCAACAGCTTCAAGTGCAGCCAGAAAGATGCGTCATGGTGGGCGACCGTTTGGAGACAGACATTTTACTAGGGAAAAACAGCGGCATGAAAACGGCGCTGGTAATGACAGGAGTAACGACCAGTCGCGAACTGGAAGCCACAGAGATTCAGCCAGATTACATCCTTCCGACGATGGAAGCCATGGTGCAAGTCGAGTAGGAAAACGAGGAGGCATGGGAGATGGAGTTGGGTAAGAGCAGCAAAAAGTGGTTGTGGTCACTAATGGTAGCAAGTCTGGTGACAGGCAGTATGCCCGCGATGGCGCAAAGCGCGGTGAGCAAAACCTTGCTCATCACAGAAGTTGTCAATGATCCCCTTTTTGATGAAAGCACAGGCGAGTTTATCGAAATCACCAATGTCTCCAACGATTCGATTGATTTGAGTGGATACATGATCGGCGACGAGGAAAAGCGTGGAGGAAATGAAGGGATGCATGCGTTTCCGGAAGGAACCATGATTGAGCCTTACCAGACGATTGTCATTTCTCGCTATGCCGACGGAATCGTGGAACGCCACGACGTCACGCCTGATTTTGAATTGTTCGATTCCATGGAGGACGTTTCTGAGATGTTGCCGACGGATTGGGCGACAGGCAGCATTTATTTGGCGAATGGCGGTGACCACGTCATTCTGATGGATCCTGATTACAATGTGGTGGATTCGATGGCTTATATGGATGCGAAGGTCCCGGGAGTCACCTCTCATCCAGGAGTAGCGGGCGGACACTCGATGGAACGCCTGACGGAAAAGGATACGAATGATGCTTCTAGAGATTTTGTCGATCAGCCCAAGCCGACTCCTGGTGAGTTGTTGTTTGGACCGAATGCACGAAAAGACAAGATTCCAGTCTCTGATCTGAAAGACGATGTGCTGATTGTCCCTGAACCTAAGACGGGAATTGTCCTTCCGCCGACGGTGATTACCATGTACGACAAGAAGTCCGAGATCGATGCGATTCTGGAAGCAGAAGCGTCTTCCATTTTTATCCCGGTGAAAAAATCCGGGAAGAACGGAGTCGTCACGCAGGACGGCACATCGCTGGACGAGGTACTGGAGCAGATCAAGGGCAAGGCGATCCCGGTGATTCATATCGAGGACAAGAAATTGGTAGCGGAGGTCGATCGCCTGCTCCAGAAAGAGAATCTCTCTGATGTGCACATTGTGTCTTCCCGACCGGAAATCGTCCAAGAGATGCGGGAGAAAAACAATGAATACCGTGGTGCCCTCGTGTATATCGACGGCAAGCTGAACGAAAAGAAGCAAAAGGAGCTCGTACGCTCAGCCAGGAGCAGTCGTTCCAATGTGATCGTTCTCTCGCAAACTGCGATGACGGAGGAGGTCATTCGCTACTTCCGCAATCGCGGGTTGTCCGTGTGGGGAATCGATCGGGCGAACAAGAGCCAAGCGAGTGAAATGATCGAGATGGGTGTGGCCGGGGTTGTCTCACACGATCCAAAAGAGGTACATGAGCTGCTTGCTGCGTACCCGGAGAAAAGCATCACGCAACCACCGATGGTCATGGCGCATCGAGGTATCCCTTCCTTAAAGCCGGAAAACACGATGTACGCCTTTGAAGAAGCGATGGAGCTGGGTGTGGAGATCATTGAGACAGACGTCCATAAAACAAAGGATGGCCACCTTGTCCTGATCCACGATTTTGATCTGGAGCGTACCACCAACGGGACAGGGAAGGTAAAGGATTTCACGCTGAAGGAACTGCGCGAATTGAACGCGAACAAGCTCGACCCAGCAAATCCTTCCTGGTACCAGCCTGAGATTACCGATGCTGTCATTCCTACCATGGATGAATTGTTGGAAGCGGCCAAAGGCAAAGCAGTGCTCATTCTGGAAGCAAAGGGGATTGGGTACGAAAAGGAAATGGCGAAGGCCATCAAGGAGCATGACATGGTTGAAGATGTGATTGTTAGCAGCTTCAGCTCAGAAGTATTGGAGCGTTTTGCCAAGCTCAATCCGGAATTGGGACTGGGCTTTACCTTGAGCGGGACCAAGCCAAAGGAACAGCTGGAACAGTATGCCGAAAAGCAGATAACAGACGCGGTTCAACTGAATGCCCAATACTATATCAACCATCAGATTGTCACGCCAGAGCTAATCCGATTTGCCAAGCATCGGGGAATCATCTTGACCGTGTATACAGTTAACGAGGAAGCAGATATGAAGCGGGCAACCGAGGCTGGAGTCGGGGGAATTATTACGGACTATGCCCAAAAACTTTACAATGCCCAAATATTACCTTAGTAAGCAATTGTTATAGTCGAGTGATACGTAAAAAACAGCGAGAGGTTCAGGGGGGAAAGTCGTGGCTGAAGTGGAATTGCGGCGCATTTCCAAGATGTATGGGGGCCAGAAGGTAGTCAATGAAGTGAGTGCTCGTATTCTACCAGGAGAATTTTTCGTGCTGGTAGGGCCTTCTGGTTGTGGGAAATCAACCACACTGCGCATGATTGCCGGGCTGGAGGAGATCAGCACGGGAGAGCTGTTGATTGGCGGCATGCCGATGAATCAGGTCCCTCCGAGCGGGCGAAACATCTCCATGGTGTTTCAAAATTACGCACTTTATCCGCATTTGACGGTAAAAGATAATATTTTGTTTGGTTTGCAGGTTCGAAAAGTAGACAAAGCGGTGCAGGGCAAGCGGTTGGAGCGTGTAGCGGAGATGTTGGGCATCGCGCATCTTTTGCAACGCAAGCCGAAGGAATTATCCGGGGGACAACGACAGCGTGTTGCACTCGGACGGGCCATCGTCAGTCAGCACCCTATCTGCTTGATGGACGAGCCGTTATCCAATCTGGATGCCAAGCTGCGCGGGCACATGCGCACGGAAATTCGTCGCTTGCAGCAAGAGCTGGGCATCACGATGATTTACGTTACGCACGATCAGGTGGAAGCGATGACGATGGGAGACCGCATGATGGTCCTGCGCGACGGCGAGGTCCAGCAAGTCGGAAAACCGCTCGAAGTCTACAACCATCCAGCGAATTTGTTCGTGGCGGAGTTTACGGGGGCACCCCCGATGAATACGGTACCTGCCATTTGGCGGGCAGGCGATCAGGCAGGGATTGAGCTGGCAGGTCAGCATTTTTTGCCGCTTCCAAAGTTTAACGGTATCAAGGACCAGACCCCGGTCGTTCTCGGTCTGCGTCCAGAGTCACTGCAGCCCGCCCTTGAAGGGCAATCTGTGGATGCTTCCTGCCAACTTCCTGTCACCGTGCAGGGAGTAGAGATTCTCGGCTCTGAGACCATTGTGGAATTCACCGTGGGAGACAAGCTGTGGAAGGCCAAATGGAACGGACAATGGCACTGCAAACGAGGCGAAACCATGCATGTTCGTTTTGATCCAGCTCAGGTGAACGTGTTTGATGGAGAAACCGGAAAAAATCTAGCGGTTACGACCAATTGAGAAAAGAAAAGGGAGAGGTACTGTGATGCGTAAAGTTGTCAAAAGCTTGTTTGCGGTCGTCATGAGTATGAGTCTGATCACGGGTTGCTCCAGTGGCAATTCTTCGTCCACGAACAACGCGGTGCAAGGAGCCACTTCGTCAGGCAAAACAGAGCTGTCCTTCTATTATCCGGTTGCGGTTGGCGGTCCTTTGACCAAGATCGTGGACGGAATGGCAGAGGAATTTAACAAAGAAAACCCAGATATCACAGTCAAGCCAGTGTATACGGGCAGCTATCAGGATACGACGACAAAAGTACAGGCAGCTGTACAGGGCAAGACTCCTCCCGACGTAGCGGTGATGCTCTCAACTGAGCTACATACGATGATGGACATGGATGCAATCCTTCCGTTGGACGACTTTATTGCCAAGGATGGCGGCAGCGAATACGTAAAAGATTTCTTCCCAGGCTTTTTGGCGAATTCCCAAGTAGACGGCAAGACATACAGCATTCCATTCCAACGCAGCACCATCGTGCTCTATTACAACAAGGACGCGTTCAAGGAAGTCGGGCTTGATCCGGAAAAACCACCGACATCATGGGACGAGCTGGTTCAGTACGCTGGCAAATTGAAAAAGGACGGACGCTACGGCGTCGAGATTCCTTCCTCGAGCTTCACGTATTGGATGTTCCAAGCGCTGGCCCTGCAAAACGGCAAGAACTTGATGTCCGAAGATGGGAAAAAAGTGTTTTTTGATACGCCAGAAAATGTAGAAGCTCTGCAATTTTGGGTAGATTTGTCCAAAAAGCATCAAGTTATGCCTGAAGGCGTCAACGAGTGGGCGACTGTACCTTCTGATTTCTTGGAAGGCAAAACGGCGATGATGTTCCATACGACAGGGAACCTGACGAACGTGAAGAAAAGCGCGAAGTTTGATTTTGGCGTAGCGTTTTTGCCAGCGAAAAAGAACTACGGCAGCCCGACAGGTGGCGGTAACTTCTACATGTTCAAGGGAACGGATGAAAAGAAACAGGAAGCGGCATGGAAGTTCATTCGCTTTATGACCGAGCCTAAGCGCGCTGCTCAGTGGAGCGTCGATACGGGTTATGTTGCTACACGCAAATCTGCATACGAAGAAGAGACTATGAAGCAATACGTCAAGGACTTCCCGGCAGCAGCAGTAGCTCGCGACCAGCTGGAATACGGTCATGCTGAGCTGTCTACACACAATAACGGCAAAGTGACAAAGCTCTTGAACGACACACTGCAATCTGTGATTACTGGTCAATCTGAGCCTGCGGAAGCATTGAAAAAAGCGCAGGAAGAAGCGGACAAGATGCTGGCGCCGTTCAACAAATAAATCAAGCAAGGCAATGGGGGAGCGACAATGGGGGAACTACGCGCAAAATGGAAAGTGAACATGTACGCCTGGCTCTTGCTCCTTCCCTCCCTCATCTTCCTGCTGTTGTTTACCTTCTATCCGGTTATACAAACGTTCATACTCAGTTTTCATCAAGCGGATCTGGGTTCTCCAGAGCCGTTTTTTAACGGGATAGATAATTATAAACAAATGGTGGAAGATGAAGTGTTTTGGAAGGTGCTGACCAATAATATCTGGTTTGCCATCGGAACGGTGCCGACGAGTGTGGCTCTCGCGCTAGCTATGGCTCTGTTCGCCAACAAGGCATTACGAGGGAAGAGCTTTATCCGCACGGCTTATTTTTACCCGACAGTTGTTCCGATGATTGCAGTGGCGAACATCTGGCTGTTTATTTACACACCGGAGTACGGAGCGCTTAGTCATGTGATGGAGTGGTTCGGAAAAGGCGACATGAACTGGCTCGGCGATCAGAAAAATGTGATGTGGGCGATGATCTTCATGGTCATTTGGAAGGAAGCGGGCTATTTCATGATCTTTTATTTGGCGGGGCTGCAAAACATTTCGCAGGAGCTATACGAATCCGCCTCCATGGAAGGGGCATCGTCGTGGACAGTTTTTCGCCGCATCACCTTTCCGCTGCTCATGCCAACGACGATGTTTGTCAGTATTATCGCCTTCACTAACTCTTTCAAGCTGGTAGACCATTTGGTGATCATGACCAAAGGCGGACCGGATAATGCCAGCAATCTCTTGCTGTACTACATATACGAGACGGCGTTTTCATTCTGGGATCAAGGAATGGCTTCGGCATTGACGATTGTCATGGTCGTGCTGCTGCTGTTAGTCGCTGCTTTTCAGTTTTTTGGTATGGATAAAAAGATTCATTACAACTAAGGGGGGATGGCAGATGCTTCGCAAAATCACAACGGTTGGAATGTACGGCTTGGCCGTTCTCTGGTTGTTTCCTTTGCTCTGGGCGGTCTGGACTTCCTTTCGCCCGAGGGAGCTGGCGACTTCGTGGTCGCTCAGTGCAGATTTTACACTCGATAACTATGCGAAGGTGTGGGACGCAGCGCCCTTCGATCAGTACTACATCAATACCTTTTTGATCGTGACTGGTATTTTGGTGGCGCAAATTATTACGGCTACACTGGCAGCCTATGCCTTTGCGAAGCTGCAATTTTGGGGAAAGGATGTGTTGTTTGTCCTGTTCCTGGTCCAGCTCATGGTCCCGGCGGATATTTTGATTTTCCCCAACTATAACGTCTTGCGTGACTTGTCTTTGCTGGATACCAAAATCGGCATTATGCTGCCGTACTTCGCTTCTGCCTTCGGGGTCTTTCTGTTGAGACAAACTTTCAAGACAATCCCGAACGAGCTGGAGGAGGCGGCGCGGATGGAGGGCTGCTCCTGGTTCCAAATTCTGTGGCGGGTGTACGTTCCGTTAGCGAAGCCGACCTACATTGCGTTTGGTTTGGTCTCGGTGAGCTACCATTGGAACAACTTCATGTGGCCGTTGATTATTACGAATTCCGTGGAAAATCGTCCGTTGACGGTCGGTCTGGCGATTTTTGCCCAATCGTTTGAGACAGGGGCGCAGTGGGCCGAGGTAAGTGCAGCGACGGTCATGGTGATTTTTCCGTTGTTGCTGGCATTTTTGTTGTTTCAGCGGCAGTTTATCAACAGCTTCATCCACTCCGGCGTGAAATAAGAGGGAGGGTCATGAATGATGAGAGACAAAAGCTCGTTTGCCGTATCCACTTATGCGATATTTGATCTGTCCTTGCGCAATGCTATCATTCAGCTTTTGCACCATGATTGGAAGGGCATCGAGATTATGTGTGAAGAGAATCATGCCGACCTCTTGGACTGGTCCCGGGAGCAGTTGAAAGAGTTGAAGCAGCTGGGAGACGAGAGAGGGATTGCCTGGTCGATTCATGCGCCGATTAGCGGATGCAATCTGGCGGCGGACACAGGATCAACCCGGGATCAAACGATGGACACGATGAAGCGCTGCCTGGAGATTGCCAGCTTTCTCGACTGCACCCATGTCGTGATGCATGCGGGGGAGGTAGAGGACCGACTCGCGGAAACAGAGCGTGCCAGAGGTGTGGAAAATGTGAGTCAGGCACTCCAGGTGTTGACCTCCGAGCTGTCCGCAGAGAGTAGAACCATACTGACGGTCGAGAATGTTCCCCCTTATCCAAAAGTGCTGGGGTGGAACGTCGAGGATCTCGTGCGTATATGCCGTCACGTACAATCCTCTCGCGTGGGAATCGTGTACGACGTGGGCCATGCACATTTGATTCGTCCGGGATATGCGATCGATGCATTGCAGGAGGTACTTCCTCATTTGTCTGCTCTTCACCTGAGTGATAACCTTGGCAAGCTGGACGACCATTTGGCAGTGGGTGACGGAACGATTCCGTTCGCATCTATCCTGTCACTTTTAAAAGACAATGGATTCGCGGGTCATTGGGTTGTAGAGACCAAGCAGCTTGGCTGCGCTGAGGTAAGTGTTGAACGGCTACTGAGGGCAGGAGGCGAATAACATGGACATGCAAACGATTTTGAAAACGAATCCGGTTATTGCGGCAACCGAACAGGATCGCTTGGGAGAGGCAATGGCGTCCCGAGCTTGCGCGATCCTTTTGATGTACGGAAAGCTGACCAAGCTGATGGAGGAAGCCGAAACCATCCGTCAGTCGAGCAAGCCGATTTTTTTGCACACAGACCTCATGAATGGCTTGTCCAATGACAAAGAGGCTTTTCGTTTCTTGTCGACCTATATCCAACCAACGGGCATTGTCACTACCAAGGGACCAATGATTCGCGCGGCCAAAAAGGAAGGGATGCTGACGATCCAGCGCGTATTTTTGATTGATTCGACCTCACTCACGACGACCATTAAAAACGTCTTGGAAAACCAGCCGGATGCGATTGAAATCATGCCGGGGATAGCGCCGTCGATTATTTCGTATATCAAGGAGCATTTGGCGCAGCCGATTATTTTGGGTGGGTTGATTTGGAATATGGAACAGGTCAACGAAGCGTTGAAGAGTGGAGCAGATGCTGTTTCGTTGAGTAAGTCGGAGATGTGGAACCATATGACGGTTTAGGAGAAAGGGCAGGTGTGAAAGCACCTGTCTTTTTTTCGTCTACATAAAAACACCTCCATACCAGTTAAGGAAGTGGAGGTGTTTTTATTGAGTAACAAGTTTGATCTTCTATTTGCTCGAGTGTAAGTGCAGGTTGCCTAATTCCTTCATATCTAGATACATTCTATACAAAATGGTTACTGCTTCTGCGCGGGTTAACATTTCGTTCGGCTCGAATTCGCCATTCCATGCGGTCATGATCCCTTTTTGTTGCAAGAGGGCAATGTTGAACGCAGTATTTACGCTGTAGGTATCATAGAAGCGATATAAGTCCCCTTTTTTCTTGACGATGAAAGGGAAAAGTGTGTTCGTCCGGTTTTCCCCGTCATCATCAAAGCCAAACCGTCCATCTGAGAGTAAATCGACTTTAGGCGGTAAATCTGTATCGGGAGCAATGATAATGGGGATATCACGCATAGACATAATCGTCTGAACCACGGCAGGGTCATCGATATCGTATGAGCTTTCTAGCAACCAAACAGGGAGGACGTAGACTGTGCCGATGCGATTTAACTTGGAATCTGGATAGAAGTTGTAGCCGTGTTGAGAAAGAAAAACGGCATTCGACAATTCCATTGTCACGATTGAGCTGATCTCCTTATAGGCCCAGTGGTTTTTCGGCACATCGGCAAAGTGATCAATTTGAAAATCTGGGATATAGTAGTTACCATTTGGATCGAAAGGTCTGTAGCGATCAAACAGGCGATAGATCATCACCGTCATTTCAGCTTTGTCCACCCATCTTCCCGGCTGAAAGCTTCCGTCGGGATAGCCGCTGACGACCCCAATGTCTACCATGAAGGAGATAGCGTCCATTGCCCAGCCATATTGCTTGGGATCGACATCTTTAAATGCTGGTGCAGCCAGTGCTGCAGGTTGCTGAAAGGCAGTTAGTCCTAGAATAAGTGCTAGTAAGAGAATGATGCGTTTCATGTCCTTACCTTCCTTTCTTGACATTCTCTGGGTGATCTTTATTTATTCATCGGCGAAAAGACCTTGACGTTACAGTTAGGTTGAATGCTTCCGTGTTTCTTACAGATATGTGTCCATATGCCTGCATGATTGGTAATCAAGCACGAGTAATTTTATAATGTAGGTAACAAAATTCTACGATGAAGAAAATAACAGCGAAGTGACACCCTTCAGCGTGAAAAGAGGGTAATATGGAACCAATTCAATTGATGGAAGCGGCAGAGCAATTTATCCGGACATGCTATCGTGAGCTGGACAAGACAACGGACGAAACCGAGCAACGGCTACAAGAAGTACGACAGCTGATTCATCAGCAGGGATACTATGAGCATACGGCTGAGGAGCTTCGGCACGGAGCAAAAATGGCCTGGCGCAATAGCAATCGATGTATTGGGCGATTCTTTTGGGAATCGTTACTTGTGATAGATGAGCGGCACGTCGAAACAGAAGAAGAGATGGCGCAGGCCATGCTCCGACACATCGACTTTGCCACCAATGATGGGAAAATTCGCCCGACCATCACGGTTTTTGCACCTGCTGTAGCAGGCAGAGCTCCCATGCGCATCTGGAATGACCAGCTAATTCGCTACGCGGGATACGAGACAGAGTACGGCGTATTGGGTGATCCAGTTTCGCTTTCGCTGACGAAGCTATGTGAGAGCTTGGGATGGCAAGGGAAAGGCACAAACTACGACGTTTTACCGCTTGTCGTGCAAATTGGAGATCAGACGCCGCAGTTTTTTGAGATTCCTCAGGAGCTGGTCTTGGAAGTGCCGATCGTGCATCCCGATTTGCCGGGCTTTGCTGATATGAAATTGCAATGGTATGGGGTTCCTATTGTTTCGAATATGCGCATGGAGATTGGCGGTATCGACTATTTGGCCGCGCCTTTTAACGGCTGGTACATGGGGACGGAGATCGGTGCGCGCAATTTCGCTGATCAAGAGCGATATAACATGCTGCCAAAGGTCGCAGAGGTCATGGGGCTCGATACGAGCAAGGAAGCGACACTTTGGAGAGACAAAGCGCTCATCGAGCTAAACGTAGCTGTCTTGCATTCCTTCAAGGAAAAAGGAGTATCGATTGTCGATCACCATACGGCGAGCCAGCAATTCAAGCGATTTGAGGAAAGAGAAGAGAAATGTGGTCGACCCGTTACTGGTGACTGGACATGGCTAGTTCCACCGATCTCCGGAACAGCTACACACATTTTCCACAGTCTGTACGATAACACAAACCATACGCCGAATTTCTTTTACCAAGACAAGCCGGAGCTCGGCAAAAAATAAGGCTTTCACATGTCGCGAACATGCTTCGCGGCATTTTTTTGTGACGAATTGTGAATGGTATTTCGGAGAACCGAGGATGTGCGATGACTTAAGGAAAATTTTAGTTTTACCCCACAATTCTTTTTAACATTTCATCTTAACCTAGATTTAGCAAGTAAGAGATTTACTTGCACATAAAAAAGGAAATGAAAAGGAGCGAGACCAATGAAAAAGAAATGGATGACAACTGCATCAGCTTTGTTACTTACTGGGGTGATTGGTACGGTTATACCGTATGCAACCACAACCGCAGATGCAAAAGTAAACGTAGCGGAAAAAAGTAACCTAGACCTAACGATTGCATTCGTTTTTTCTAAGGATGGCCAGTCAGTAACCATTAAAGACAGTCAACTAGGTGAGCACAAGGCTACGGTTAAAGATCTCTCCGAGAAGTTAGGTATCAAGGCAGATGATCTTAATCTATCTTCATATATGATTGAAATGAAACCAAATGCGACAGGCAGCAAGATTGTTGTCAAAGAAACCTCCTTTAAAGGTGAAGTGAAAGAGTATGAGACCAACGATAATGATGTCCTCATGCTGTTCGGTCTTCACAAAGTAACTAAATAAGCCAAAAAAATAAAGCTACCAATGTCGCGAACATACTTCGCGGCATTTTTTTGTGACGGATTGTAAATGGTATCTCGGAGATCGAAAAAGATGGGCAGAGCTAGCTCTTTATGCTAATATTCACGAGAATGATTATCAATTTCAATTCTTGATGAAGGAGAGGTTCTTTTGAGAATGAGAAAATCAGGCTTAGATAAGATCATAATGGTAGCCTTTATTATGATCATGATCAGCATGTTATCAGCCTGCGGACAAGCACCAGCTAATCCAACTGCTCAACCCGCGCAGGAAAGTTCAGTTAACGAGACTAACAATGAATATATCAACTACCAGGCGTTTAATGGCACAGTGAGAATTCCTAAGGACCCAAAAAGGGTTGTGATACTTGCGGACAGCTATGTTGGACATTTTCTGACACTGGGGATCAAGCCTATCGGTATCACGGAGCATGCTATGGGAAACCCGTATTTTAAAGGGAAGCTGGATGGTATCGAAAGCGTGGGCGACGGAACATCGGTAGAAAAAGTACTGGGGATGAATCCTGATTTACTTATTGTGTTTGAAGGGGATCAGAATATCGAGCAGTTCACCAAAATAGCTCCAACGGTAGTGATTCCATACGGTAAGAAGCCAATTCGCGAAGAACTGCGGGAGTTTGGCAAAATGACAGGAAGAGAAGACAAGGCGAATGAGTGGATTGCCGAATGGGACAAGAAAATAGCTGAGGCAAAACCCAAAGTACAAGCAGCGGTAGGAGATAAAACCGTTTCGATTCTGCAGCCATACGCCAAGGGGATCTATGCGTTTGGGCACAACTTCGGAAGGGGTGGAGACATCCTTTACGGCGAATTCCAGTTGAAGGCTCCGAATGCCGTACAAAAAGAAACCATTGATAGCAATACCGGCTGGGCGGAGGTCTCGCTTGAAACACTGCCGGAATTTGCGGGAGACTACATTTTTACCAGTGCATGGTCTGGAGATGATGCCAATCCGGAGAGTGTATACAGTACAAACGTTTGGAAAGGCTTGTCGGCAGTAAAAAATAACCAGGTTTTTCAGATTGATCAGAAAGGCTCCTATTTTAATGACCCGATCTCCTTGGAAGCGCAACTCAAGTTCATTGTAGAAAAATTAACGTAGAAGAAAAAAGCCCCGAAACACATGTAGCAAGTTTGCTCTGCTACGAGTATTCGGGGTTTTTGCTATTTATCTAGCGGTTGTAATAACTGCTAAGAGCTGGGAGCAGTCCTAATGGGTTTTTCCGCAAGTCCTTGGCACTAAAGAAAATGCTGCCCTGAACCTGAGGAACCATCGCGTTGTAATTCAACTGGTTGATAATCTCCTGGGCACTCTGCCAGCCTGCCTCAGCCGTTCCCAGCTTGTAAGGGGAATGACCGACGTAGAGCTTGACGTTCGTCCCTTGTACTTCGTTTGCCCACCAAGTAACGAGTTTGTCGTATTGGGCAGGGGCGAAGGAAAAGCTCCAATAAATTTGCGGAGTCACATAATCGATCCATCCTTGTTGAATCCACGTGCGCACATCGGCAAACATGTGGTCATAAGCAGTAACGCCAGCTTTTGTATCGGAGCCAGTCGGATCGACGTTGCTGTTGCGCCATACACCGAATGGACTGATCCCGAACTGAACGTGAGGCTTGACGCTCTTGATGGACTGATTCAATTGTTGAACAAACTGATTGATATTATCGCGGCGCCAGTCTGCTTTGGACACGATTTTTTTGCTGTTGTAAGCCTTGAATGCTGCATCGTCTGCAAAGGCGACATTGGAAGGATAGAAATAATCATCCAGATGGACACCATCGATGTCGTAGCGCTGCACGACTTCCATTACTTCATTGATAATTTGCTGACGTGCCGCCGGAACACCCGGATTGATGTACAGCTTTTTGTTGGCATTCACAATCCAGTCAGGGTGCTGCTTGATCACGTGATTCGCTGGCAATTGGTCTGTTTTTGCATCCGTAGTGGCACGAAACGGGTTGAACCAAGCATGGAATTGCATCCCGCGTCTATGCGTTTCTTCTACCATAAAGGCAAGCGGGTCGTAGCCAGGATCTTTCCCTGGAGTTCCCGTCAAAAATCTCGACCATGGAGTGAGTGTAGACGGATACAGAGCATCTCCAGATGGACGCACTTGCACGAAGGCAGCGTTCATTCCCATAGCTTGCAGCTCATCGAGCAACTGTATGTATTCTTGTTGCTGTTTCGCTGGGTTTGCGTAAGAACCGGAAGAGGGCCAGTCCAAGTTGTAGACCGTAGATATCCATACCCCGCGCAAATCTCCGTTTGTCACGACAGGTGTGCCTGGTTCCATTCCGCCAGTTTCACTCAATACATCCTGTGGTGGCGGAGTCATGGTAGCGACGTTGCCGCTTTGCAGGCGAATGGTTCTTGTTTTGTCTTCCCATTTTACCGCAAGGCCCAACTGCTCGGAGACAAAACGCAGCGGAACCATGATTCTTCCTTGTTTGTTCTGAACAGAAGCATCGAGTGGGATGCTGTTGTTGTTCACGAGAGCGTTCTTCTGATTAACCGTCATGGACAACAAGGTATCTTGTTTGCTGATCATTGCGGTTTGAGACTTTGGCTCCCAATTTACTTCGGCTCCCAGATTTTCGCCGATCACTCGCATAGGGACCATTGTTACGTTTGCTTTTGGAATTATGTACGGAGCGACGTCACTTTTGATTTGTTGCCCGTCCAAATAGATGCTGATGCCAGAGGATGTCTGCGCGGCCTGCACGGATATCCCCATCGTTGGAATACATAGTACGAACATTAGCAAAAGCATAAACCACTTGCGTACTTTCATTTTTGCCAATCCTCCGACAAGATAGATTTGCTTAATACATTAGCCAATTCGTTAGACGCTTTATTATATCGCTTTGTTTCGCTCAAGTGGGAAGTTTCGGCAAAAAATGACGAGACTCATCGAAGCAAGGGAACCACCCAAGCTGCTCTGGCATAGGCAAAAGCATAAGTTGTTTTCCTTCTGGTCATGGGACAAAAGAGAGGGAAAGGAGTGCAAGCATGAGTTCTTTTCTTGCGCCAAAGGCACCGATTGTTTTTGTTCCGGGGTTGTTTGGGTCGATGAGTGATCAAATTATTCCGGGTACTGGTGACTGGGGCTTCGGGTTTGCCCGAACGGCTTACGAGCCATTTATCCGTTTGCTTGGAAAAATGGGTTACCCCCTCAATGAACAATTGTTTGTAGCCTTTTATGATTGGCGAAGGCAGATCGATATTTCAGCCGAGCGATTTTTGCTGCCTGTCATCGAGCGAGCGAAGCAAACGACAGGTTCCCCGTATGTCAATCTCATTTGCCATAGCATGGGGGGCCTTGTTGCTAGAGCCTATGTCCAGAGCGAATTTTATCAAAACGATGTGGATCAGCTGCTCGCTTTTGCGACTCCCAACGCAGGATCGCCTGTCGCCTACAGCTATTGGGCAGGAGGGAAGCTGCCGCGCTCCGTTTCTGCCAAAAGAAATGTCGTAGAGCTATACATGAATGTATATCTGGCATATTTGGAGCAAAGCATCCCTTTTCATCGTATACAAGCTATTCACAGACACTTTCCCAGTCTCCTTGATCTCACCCCGTCAGCAGCATATGGCGATTATTTGCTGGAGAAAAAACAGGGGGTAGAAGCCTTCGTACCTTATGAACAAATGGTCGTGAAAAATCAATACATGGACTTCTTGAACGCAACGATGGGGATTATCGCTGCTCGCAATATTCGCGTCACGCTGGTAGCAGGCATTGGACACGAAACGATTCATTACCTGCGAACAGTCCCTTCGCTGTCTCCCGATAAATGGGTAGATGGAAGAGTAGTGGGCTCGATCAATAGTGACGCTGGGGATGGGAGTGTCATGGCAAACAGTGTATTCGCGCTGGAAGGTGAGCGTTATTACGTAGAGGCGACACATCTGGAGATTTTGTATAAAAGTGAACCGCTTCTCCGGCAATTGCTAGAGTAGGGAAAAAAGAGGACCAAGCCGGGAAAATCCCTGGACTTGGTCCTTTAGATGAGCTACGCTTTCCTGTTTCTGCGATACATGATCGAAATACCGATCAAGATCGAAACGATACCTGCAACGATTGGGAGTGGGTTAGCCTGTTCTCCAGTCTGAGGCAAGACTTTACCTGTAGATGGAGAATCGTTGTTGGTTTCCAAGACGTTGGAGTTATTGGCAGCTCCCGAATCGCTTGGTTTGGTCGTATTTCCTGTTTGATTCAACTCTCCTGAAGTGTTGGGGTTCGTAGTGTTGTTGTTGTTGTTGTTGTTGTTGTTTGCATCAGGAGTGCCAGGTTGGACTGGGTTACCAGGTTGATCTGGGTTACCAGGTTGATCTGGGTTACCAGGTTGGTCTGGGTTGCCAGGTTGATCTGGGTTACCAGGTTGGTCCGGTTTGCTAGGTTTATCTGGTTTGTCTGGTTTATCCGGTTTCTCTGGCTTCTCTGGTTTTTCCGGTTCAGGCTCTGGCTCAGGTTCTGGTTTAGGCTCTGGCTTAGGTTCTGGCTTTGGTTCGGGCTTCGGCTCAGGTTTCGGCTCAGGTTTTGGCTCAGGATTTCCGCCACCACCGCCACCGCCACCACCGGAGGTCACGTCATTTTCGACCGTCACCAGCACATGGTCGCCAGCTACTTGGTTTCTTTTAATCTCGAACTCGATTGGCTTGCTGCTTTTTACATAACCAGCAGGTGCCTTCGTCTCGATAAACTCATACTTGCCTGGATTCAGGCCTTCGACAATCAGCTCTCCGTTGCCATCTGTAGTCAGCTCTGTAAGCTCCTGACCGTTCATGTCTTTGGCTACCTTACCAGTTTCATCGCGGAGCGTAAATTCGGCTCCTTTGAGTTTATGGTTTGGGTATCCCGTTCTAACTTTGGTCAGTTTCACAGATCCTGGGTTCAATCTGTTGGTCAACGTGAGAGAGGCCGTGCCTTCATCTGTCACTTCGAATTTCAGTGGTTCAGCCAGCTCATAATCAGCAAGAGCTTTTGTTTCCACGAGCTGGTAGAATCCTGCTTTCAAGTTCTCGAGTAGAAGGATACCGTCCTTATCCGTTGTGAGTCCACTTTTCAGTACTTTCCCGTCAGCATCTTGAAGCTCAAAGGTTACGCCAGGAAGTGGCTCTTTGGTGTAGTGGTCCACTTTCAGCAATTGAACGGACCCGATATTTTTGGCGTTCTTTTTCGTAAGGGTCACAATTTCTATCTGGTTGGAGGCGATTTTGAATGAAATAGGAGTCGCATCCAGTTTGTATCCCTTCGGAGCTTTCGTTTCGACTAGCTGATAGTTTCCTTCAGCCAGATTGCCTTTGGAGACTTTTCCGTCAGAGCCGGTTGTCAGCTCAGCGATCGTTTCGTATGCTCCGCCCTTTTCAACCTGTAGATTGAAGACAGCGCCTTCCAGCGTTTTTCCAGCATTCTCCGCGTCAACTTTTGTTAACTCAAATCCTTGACGGAGCAGCTTGTTGTCGATGGTCATTTCGATTGTAACTGGAATAGCTGGATCAGCACCTGCAGGAGCTTTTAACGTAATGTCTTTTCCGTTTCTGTACTCGTCTGCGATGACGTAGCCAACAGGAGCGGATAGTTCTTTTAGCTTGTACGCTTTAAATTTGTAGCCTTTGAAGGTGGCAATGCCATTTTCATCGGTCACGACTGTTTCCAGCAAGGTTTTCCCTGTCTTGTCGTACAGACCAAACGTGGCGCCTGCCAATGCTTTTTTTGTATCGGCGTCTGTTTTGACGATTTTCAAGTCGCCTTTACCAGGTGTGCCGGCTCCGCCACCAGCACCAGACAAGCTGACTTTGATACCCTCTTGTCCGTCTTTACCTTTACCTACAACTGTTTTCCCTGCAAAAGAGGCTTCGTTTTTGATGATCTCTCCATTATCAGCATTGATAAAGGAACGGTACTCCAGGATGTAGGCAGTGTGCAGATCGTTTTTGAAAGTCAGTTTAAAAGTGTTGCCGACTACTTCTAACGTGTAGTCCTCGGGGGCCATTTCTTTTCCGATAGCCAGAGCACCGGATTCAGAGACGATTGTCGTAAAGAGTTTGAAGGAGTCTTTCATCAGAATTTGATTGCTAGATAGCGTATCGGTCAATACAGCCCCAGCCGAAATATGAGACTGGCTCGGATTGATTCTTACTGTCCAGGTTGCATACTCTGAATCTGCTCCTGTACCTTGTACGCCTGTTTTGAGGACGTATTGCCCACCGTATGTCGGTCTGACGGTCGTCTTGCCTTTATAGAGTGGAGTGCCTGTTATGTCACTATCGTGCATAGTAGCATTGTTTTCGTACACTTCTCCGACAGGCAGATCAGCCAAACTGGTTGTGTACGTGATGCGATAGGCCGAGTCGATCTCGCCAAGATGCAGCTCAAAACCGTTGGTTAGTGGGTCGAATTTGATAGGAACAACTGGTCCTTCGACCACTTTCACGCCGTCTGCTCCACCTGTAAGCAGCAACTTATGCACTCGTAACGAGTCCTTCACAAAAGTTTGTTCTCCGGTATAAAAATCCCGGATGATCGCGTTGTTAATCTTGTGAAGGTTATAGTTCACATCGATTGTCCACGTGATTTCTTTTGTGCGGGCGTCGTATTTACCCGTTTTGTTGCCGTTATTGTTGGTGTAGCTGTCTGGTTTAACAGTAGCGGATTTCGTGATAGGGTCTTGTGCTTTCCCATTTTCCTTCCAGTTCAGTTCAGCCTTGTTTTTGTACGCGGATGGACGGTCCTTGGAAGTAGGATCGAACTTCGTCAGGTACGTAATCACAAGGGCTTTTGTAACTGGTTTGTGGAAGGTAATCTTGAGTCCGTCTTCGTACGTTGGATTCGGAGAGATGCTGTAGTCTTTGTCAGGACCTTCTTCCAAATCCTTTGACCAATCGTGGATCTTTACTTTGTCAGGAAGAAGAGTCAGCCCTTGACCCGCAAAACTGTCGGTAATGACGACTTCATCCATCACCTGATTGTCGTCGTTTAGACTAAGCGTCCATTCGATCGTTTTATCCAGGTAGTTCACTTTTTCTTTTTTGGCGTTTTTCCAGAAGATTGCTTGATTGATCTCTCTGGATGCATCTTTTTTGGTTCCATCATAGATCTCTACTTCATTTTTCACGAGGTAGCTGTCTTGGTGGACCCGATTTTTGGCTTTGGTTTGGTAGGTGATTTCGTAAGCAGCCGACACGTCATGGTCAAACTCCAAGCGGAAGCCGGTTGCCGACTCGGTTACGTTGTACCCTGTGATGGCAGCCCCGTCTTTTGTTCCGTTTCCGTTGTCGTCGATGGTCATTTTATGAACGGTAAAAGAACTATTCACGAGCTCTTGATGACTGGTATCAAAGCGATCCTCGAGCCATGCATCACCTTGCTTGATTAGTTTTTCATTGTAGTTGTACTGAATAGCCCAGGTGATCGTTTGTTTGTTGTAATCGTAGTTAATCGCCTTTTTGTTCAAAGGCTGGCTGAATCGGACAGAGACATTCGCGGAATCGATTAAATCCTTTGGAAGGTTCGTTCCTGCGACAGTGGCTTTATTCGTGTAGGTTGTATCTGTCGTACCGGTGACGTTGGTCTTGTACGCGACGCGATAAGCACCGTCGATGTCGCCAAAGTTTATTTTGAACCCGTTTCCTTCTGTTAATTTCTCAGGAGTGAAGGTGGTTACCTCAGCCTTTGGATTAACAGAGCCATTCAACTGAACTTCTAATGGGAAGACCTTAATCGAGCTCATGTCGATATCCAGATCGCTTGGAAGCTCATCCGTAAAGACAGCGCCTTTAATCGAATTTTCACTCAGATTAAAATCGACGGTCCAGTCGAGATAGCTAGGATTCATGCCCTTGTTTGCTTTTCCGTTCTTGTCGATTTCATTGTTGTTTTTGCCTTTGAAATGGACAGAGATCGGGGCGATGCCATCGAATTTGAAATCGATCTCCTGTCTCGTGCCACCCTCAAACTTTTTCTCATCGAATTCCCGCCACACATAGAATGTTCCGTCAGTAATCTCAGCGCCGTCATTGATGGCATCACTGAAAGTGAAGGTGACGGTGCCGGTTCCGGTGTCGTCTGTTGTCACTTCATAGGTGCCGTAGCCTCCGTTCAGATCTCCGGTCAAAATGCGATCGGTCCTAAACTTATCTGGGAGAGGGAAGGTAAAGGTGGCACCTTCTGAGTAAGGATGTCCAGCAGGGATTTGCCAGGTGAAATCAACTTGAACACGCGAGCCCTGATCGGGGCGGATGTCTTCAATGTTGTTTCCGTCTTTGTCCTTCATGACTACGCTGGTGATGATGTTGTCTTTGATGATGTTGTCTTCAGGGTCTGGAACTGGTACCGGTACCTCTGGTAGAGGAACTGGTGGTTCAACAGGTGGCGTAGTCGGAGTTCCCGTGCCCGGCGGAGTAGTAGGAGTTCCTGTGCCTGGATCGGTAGGAGTTCCTGTGCCCGGATCGGTAGGAGTTCCTGTGCCCGGATCGGT
>NZ_AKIX01000018.1:0-66665 GCF_000282075.1 Brevibacillus sp. BC25 | reverse complement strand
CGGCAGGCATGCCAATAGCAACTCAAGCCAAAAGCACGCTGCCAAGCCCATCCCAAGAGCCCAGTGATTCGCAGATTGGTCATACACCGGTTCAGGAAAACATGTCGAAACAACAGTTACGCCAAGCAGCCAAACAGGAGAAGTACAGCATCTCGCACCTGAATACATTAGACAATTCAGAGCTTGTTGAATTGTTGAAGGAAATCAGTTGGACGCAAATCCCTGAGCTGTTTACTTACAACGACGACACCCAGGAATTTTATGAAGATCGGGAGCGGGTTCAGGCGATTATCGATGCCTTGCAAGAGAGTGGCAAGAACTTCACCAAGGATGACGAGCTAGGCATACATACATATGTAGAGGTTTTGCGTTCGGGTTATTATCTGGGTTATTACAATGATGAATTAAAGTATTTGATGGAGCCAAAGTATAAGCAAAACATTATTCCAGCACTTCAATCAATTACTTCCAATCCAAATTTTTCTTTAGGCACAAAGACCCAGAACGAAATCATCAGTTCTACAGGAAAATTAATTAGCAACACGACTGTTGATTCTGAGACAATCGGCCTTCTTTCAAAAGTAATGGAGGACTTTAACGACAATCGGGATAAATGGTCAGATGATCGCGAAGCAAGCGAGGCCTTTTACAGCGTCCTTCAAGGTGTTGGCTATGTTCTGATTTGGGGTGTAAATGATTCAGAAAGAGATGAGCTAAAAGGCAGCATCGACGCATTTCTCGACCCCATTTTTGACATGGCGGAAAATGGTGACACTTCCGCTGATCACGTATGGTTGACGAACAATGCCTTGTATTACACAGGGAAATTAGGAAGCTACTACAGTGATCCAGACAAAGCCAATGACATTTTGACGAAAGCGATGAAAACTTATAAAAAGTGGAGCGAGCCATACTTCACTGCCGCGCAACAAATCGAGGAAACATATGGCGAGGATGCCAATGGAAACAAAATCGACCTCGAGGAAATGAAAAAAGAAGGGAAAAAGCATTATCTTCCGCAGCAATTTACTTTTGATGGCGGAGCGGTTGTGTTCAAAACGGGAGATAAACTAACAGAAGAACAGGTTGAGCGCTTGTATTGGGCATCCAAGGAAGTGAAGGCACAATTTCATCGTGTCATCGGCAATGACAAGGAGCTAGAGAGTGGTAATCCGGATGATGTACTGACTATTGTCATCTACAATACGCCTGATGAATATAAAATGAATCGCTTCTTGTACGGATACGACACAGATAATGGTGGCATCTACATTGAGGGTACCGGCACCTTCTTCACCTACGATCGGACAAAAGAACAAAGTATCTACAGTCTGGAAGAGCTGTTCCGTCATGAATTCGTCCATTATTTGCAAGGAAGATATGAAGTACCGGGCATGTGGGGACGTGGAGAGATTTATGAGAACAGCCGCTTGCCTTGGTATGAAGAAGGCGGAGCTGAGTTTTTCGCAGGTGCTACCCGAACAGAAGGAATCAAGCCTCGCCAATCAGTTGTAGGCAATATCCGAAATGCATCGTCTTATCTCGATTACACTGCGGCAGATATGATGCGTGCCAAATATGGAACCCTTGCATTCTACGACTATTCATTCGCACTTCAGTACCATATGTTCAAGAATGATTTTGCTCGTCTGGATAAAATCAATGATACGATCCGTTCCAATGATGTATCAGCTTATGATGACTTGATCGAAGATTTCAGCCGTGATCGCGCTCTTGAACGTGGCTATCAAGAAACGCTAGAAGAATTGATCGACCAGTATGAAGAGTTGGATGTCCCTCTCGTTTCAGATGATTACTTACAAAAAGTGGACGTTACGAGCAAAGAAGAGGTTTATCGTCAAATCGCAGAGGTTGCCTCTCTGACCGACGTAAAAACAGATGAAAAGGACTCTGAGGAATTCCGCAGCTTCACGTTGCGTGGGGTCTATACGGGAGGAGCTTCCCAAGGGGAATATCAGGATTGGCAAGAAATGAATCGCCTCACAGATGGATTCCTCAAGGAGTTATCGGATCTTTCCTGGAATGGCTATGACACGGTTACAAGCTACTTCACCAATTATCGTACGACAAAAGATGGACGCTTTGCCTATGATGTCGTGTTCCACGGGAAGCTGGCTCAAGAAGATGGCTCCGAAACGGAACAGCCAAATCCAAATCCAGATCCTGAAGAATCTTCCATTTCATTAGGTAAACCGATCACTGGTATCATTCATCCACAAAAACCGAGTCAGGAGTTCCGTCTCGCTGTGAAATCAGCCCAACAGCTTCAAGTAGAGATGGAAACGAAGCAAGGAGATGGCGTAGCATGGCTTGTATTCCACGAATCCGATAGAGAAAACTACATCTCCTATCCCACCAAGCGTGAAGGCAACAAGCTGATCGGATCATTCGATGCGAAACCAGGGACTTACTATGTGACCGCTTATACATATCGTACAGGACAAGAGGACCAACCGTTTACCTTATTGGTTACGGGTGAAGATAGCCCGCAAGAGCAACTCTATCAAGAAAGCGAGAGCAATGATTCTACCGAGCAAGCAAATGGTCCATTGCCGATAGGTACGACTGTTTCAGGTGACATGAAAGGAAACGACTGGCAAGATATCTTTGCCTTCCAGGTAGATAAACCAGAAGAAATACGTATTTCTCTGAACCCTCAGCAGGGACAAGGTGTGACTTGGATGCTATTCCACGAAGGAAATCAAGATCAGCCTGTAGCGTACCCGCAAGAGATAGAGGGAAATCTGCAAAGTGCCCATTATCAAGTAATGCCTGGCCGTTACTACTTGTATGTGTACAAATATCAAAATGAAGACGTTATGTATACGGTAGAGACCAAGCAGCGCTAATCTACAAAACAAAAACACCCCCAAACGAGCTACAAAAATCGTTTGGGGGTGTTCGTTTCTCTCTTGTTTTATTTACAGTTATCGGCGTTTTGTAATTCGCCCAGAGCCCCCTACCTTCGTTCGTGGAGGCGATTTACTTTTCGGCGGGGAAAAGCTCGAGCGTTTAGATGAGACAGATCCACTCGACTTCGACGATTGCCCGCTGGAAGAACGAATAATTTTACCTGAACTACCGCTAGAAGACGACTCCCCCTGCTTCTTGAAAAGGCTGCCGTCAGAACCTACCGTACCATCCGTGTTCTTCGCATTACTCCGTTTGAAAATACTTCCCGTACCCTCTTTGGTAATCGGGGGCGCTACTTTTTTGTCCTCGGTTGTAGGCACGCGATACGTTCCGGAAGGCTTGTATATGTCCTTGCTAGAGTAGCCACGATAGCTGCCCTTTGTACTTTTCTTTAGCCCGTCGAATAAATCATCCAGTACGCTGGCTACAATGTATCCCTGCAAAAACGAAGAATCGTAGTTTTGCCGGACGTACTCTTTGCTGTCGACCTCGATCAACGTATCCGTCGGCTTGGCAGCGTCTTGCTGTAGATGGTATATCTCGTCCGGGTAAATGAGGAACATATGCTGCGGATCTTCTTTGGAGATTTCATCTGGTGTATTCTGCTCCGCCAGCTCCAAGGCTACTTCCGGTACAGTCTTGTCTTCCGCACGATAGACGCGTGACGACTGTCCATTGTCCTTGGTAGAGACAGACTCAAGCGGATATGTCTCGCCAACCGCAGGACTGCCACAACCCGCTAGCGTAAGGAGGAACAACGCCGGAATCAGCAGGAGCTTGATTGATTTCATCCATGGATTTGGCATGTACTTGTCCCTCCTCTCTATGTGCTACGCAGTACCTGCACGTCCGCTGGCAGAACACTTTCTCCCTCATAGAGCATGAAACGGCCATCCTGCCACTCGATTCGCAACAATTGGCGCTGATCCGATTGGAATTGCCAGATGTACTGCTCCCCTGATGTGTGAAACGGCGCTTTCCCCACAGTCTGGACGGAGCCATTATATTGCTCCTCCAAATGGTAGGTAACATCGTCCATCTCGATTGTAGTTGGTACTTCGTCTATTGAATCCAGTCGTCCATCAATCACGCTATACAAATGATAGACAATCTTCTCCCGTTCCTCGATATACAGGTAGCGAATGGTCGTTCCATCCTGCAACGTAAGCATTGTGGCTTTGCGACTCGCATTGCTCGCCTTCCCTATTACTTGATAGGTAACGAGCGATACATCGACCACATCACCCGGTCCCACCGTCAGGATGCTCTTCTCCGGTGCAGGAGGCTCATGCTTGGCAAAAATGTTTTGGATTCGCTTCATCAAACTCATGCTGTACTCCCTTCCCTATCACGTCTTACAGACATGCAGCCAAAATCAAGGCACCCACGAGATGGAATGAACCAGCCATCATGGCATGTGCCACTTTTCCTTCCTGCGTCCCTTTTTCCAAGTCCAGTCCGGCCACTTGCTTTAACAGCCACTCCACGATTCTCTCCAAAAGGAACAGAATGATAAATGAGAGCACAGAAACGAGCAGTGCTGTCCACAATAGGTTGGAGGTAATAATAGATTGCGATAAGATGTATCCTTGCGCAAACAGCTTCATGACAAAACGCGTCGTGACCGCGATGTTTCCATTTTTGATTTCCGTGATGTCCTTGTATTTCGTAAACAACGAATCGATCCACATCAAAACAAAAAGTAAAATGCCGCCGGCTCCTGTCCAAACCAGCATTCCTAGTATTTCTGTCCACGTCAAAGCGAATCACTCCACTTTCGTCAAGGTGTTTAAGGTCTGAAAAAAAGGGAAACCGCCAGAAGCGGTTTACCCCTCATATTTTTTCAACAGAGCAGCCAGTTCGTCCTCAACGGCTTGATCCTTATTCAGCTTCGCAATTTCATCATCTAAAGAGCTCTGTTTTTTGTAAATCTCGCCGCTGGCTTCTGCTTCTGCTTCCATTTGCAGTGCTTTTTCTTCCATGCGTTTCAAGCCAGACATAGCCGAGTTCGTGTCGAAGCCACCCATCGCCTGGTTGATCGTCTTTTGCGCTTTGGCTGCATTGACGCGAGCAACTAATGTTTCGCGCTTGTTTTTCAGCTCGGTAATCTGTTTTTTCATTTCAGCCAGCTTCTCGCGCAATCCATCGGCTGCCAGCTTGTTTTTCTCGTAGCTATCCTTGTATTCGTTCATTTTCTGCTCGGCGGCTTTCTTTTCTTCCAGAGCACGTCGAGCCAGATCGATGTTCTGCGCTTGTGCTGCGATATGAGCTTGCTCATCACGCTTTTTCACCAAGGCTTCCTGTTCTTCATACAGCACCTTGAATTTCTTTTCCAAAGCAATTTGGGCGGCAACCGCTTTCTCTGCTTCATTCAAGTCTTCTTGCATATCACGCAAATACTGGTCTGTCATTTTGATTGGATCTTCTGCTTTCTCAATCAAAGCGTACAAATTGGACATGGTCAAATCACGCAGTCTTTTAAAAATGGACATGGAATATTCCTCCTTAAGTACCTGCTAGGTAGTTCGGCCTAAATTTGCCGTCCCCGTTATACCTGTATTTACGATCATTACGCAAGTAAGTTTCAACAATTTATTTTTTTATTGGATTACTGCTCGAAAGTAAGTTCGCCCGATTCTACACTTTTCAAAATAAGCTTTGCTTGAAATTGTGTCCCATCCTGACGTTCAAGCTTCATTTTTCCTGTTTTGCCTTTTTCAATGAGTGCTTTAATCTGTGTATCCGTCAGCATTCGCCCGTAGTTCTCTTTCCATATAACGAATTTACAGCCCACGTTGTAATTCGAACAACCGTAACCTTTGCGTCCCATGAAAATGGAGCCTCCGCAACCCGGTCGTGGACATTTGGTGATGATACTCGAAGTTGTACTAGCGGTCTTTGCTACCGTTCGAGTTGAAGCCTTTGTTGTGGCATTCCTGCCGCCTGATCTGTCTGTACTTCGCCCGCTAGCTCGTCCTCTTGTTTTCGAAGATCCTTTTTGAGTGGTACTCTCACTCTCAAACAAGGTCTTCTCAGCACGAGATTGTACGCGAACCTTTTCTACGATCATCGTAGCGAATTTCTTCACATTCTCCATAAATTGCCCGTCGGAGGCGGTCCCTCGGGAGATCTCATTCAAGCGGCGCTCCCAATGCCCCGTCATTTCAGGAGAGGTTAATAGTTCGATACCTGCTCCCCTAATCAATTCGATAACTGTACGGCCTTTTAGCGTAAGTTGAACCCTTTTCCCCTGCATTTCAACGTAT
Source organism: Brevibacillus sp. BC25 (assembly GCF_000282075.1). Taxonomy (NCBI): domain Bacteria; kingdom Bacillati; phylum Bacillota; class Bacilli; order Caryophanales; family Paenibacillaceae; genus Brevibacillus; species Brevibacillus sp. BC25. The sequence continues at coordinate 60,465 of NZ_AKIX01000018.1, read as the reverse complement.
CCGACCTTTTTCAGTCGTTCGATGGTAGCGGCACGAGTTGCCGGGGTTCCCAGACCAGATTCTTTCATCGCATCACGCAGTTCCTCGTCCTCGATTTGCTTGCCTGCGCTTTCCATGGCCTTTAGAAGCGTCCCTTCCGTAAAGTGCTTGGGCGGCTGTGTTTCTTTCTCCTTTACCATCGCATCCGAGCATACTACGCTGGCATCAGATTGAATGATAAAAGGCTCGTTCACTTCAATCTCTTCTTTGTCCTCTTCTTCTTTGGCCGAACCTTTCACATTCTTGGGCTTTTCCTTCTGCTGATCGGCATAAATAATCTTCCAACCGAGACTTTTCCGTTCTTTCACCGACGTTTTGAACAATTCATTTTCCACATCGGTTATGACCGTATGCATCTTATATTCAGCTGGTGGATAAAACTGTGAAAGAAAGCGGCGCACGATCAAATCGTATAACTTCTGCTCATCTGGCGTAAGCCCTGAAGCCTTACGATTTGTCGGCAGGATGGCATGGTGGTCGTCTACTTTTGCTGGATTACATATAAATTTGTTGCCTTTATGAACCAAACTACGGTTTGCACCCTTTACTAGGTCGTCATATCCAGTGCCTTGCAAGGACGACAAGGTGTTGTGCATTTCGGGAATATTTTGCTCTGTCACATAGTTGGAATTCGTCCTCGGATAAGAAATCACTTTGTGTTTTTCATAGAGTGCCTGTGCTAAATCCAAGGTTTTCTTGGCGGAAAAACCGTACTTGCCATTGGCCTCACGTTGCAGCAACGTCAGGTCATACAACTTAAACGGATACTCCTTGGTATCCTTTACTTCGTAGGATGCTATCCGCCCTTGTTTTCCTTTCACTTTACGAGCCAACATTTCCGCTTTAGATGGATCGGTTAAGCGATCACCTTGCCAAAGACCCTTGTACGTCCTCTCACCCTGCGAAAAATGCCCTTCCACTTGAAAAAACGTAACCGATGAGAAAGCCTCAATTTGCTTCTGTCGATCATAAATGAGAGCAAGGACAGGGGTCTGTACTCGTCCGACAGAAAGGAGCACGTTATGTTTGGTCGTAAATGCGCGTGAGCCATTCATCCCGATTAGCCAGTCGGCCTCACTACGAGCTTTTGCTGCCCTCGTTAAGTTTTCATAGGCTGCGGCATCCTTCATCTCCGCAAATCCTTTCCTGATCGTTTCAGGGGTCAAGTCCGAGATCCACAGTCTTTTAACGGGGTGGCTCAATTTTAGATGTCGCTGAATGAGTGAAAAGATGTGTTGACCTTCCCGCCCGGCATCGCATGCATTAATCAGCTGATTGCTTCGTTTGGCCAACTGCCCGATCATTTTTAGCTGATCGAATGTTTTCCGATTGGGCACTAGCTTAAATGGATTAGGAATGATAGGAAGATCATTGATGTTCCACTTTTTATATTTTTGGTCGTACGCCTCCGGTTCCGCTAGTTCAATTAAGTGCCCGATTGCCCACGTAATAATGTATTTTTCACCTTCTAAATAGGTGCGGTGATTTTTAGCTTTAGGATCTATTGCGGCGGCAATATTTCGTCCCATGTCAGGTTTTTCCGCAATAATTAGTGTCTTCAAATGATAATCGCTCCTTCTAAAACTCTCTAAGCAACCCGTCGAGGATCAGTCTTACGTTCTGGATTCCTCTCTATTTTACTACAAGTTAGCTAAGTATTCTCGTTCTGGCTGCGACAGCCCACTCGATTTTTGCCAACGCCTGACAATACGCTTCACTCATTTCTGCTGAATTTGCTGTCTCCTCCGTCTGAGTCAGCACACGCCAAACATCACTCTTGTTTTTATACCAGTCTAACTCCTTTGGCGGTTCATGGTGGATAGGCTTCCAAACTTGGCGCAACGTTGGGGAAAATAGTCGCTTTGCCCCTGAACGCAGCTGACAGTTCATTAGTTTTACCTGATAGGGCTTGCCAGGAGCTGTATCATTCACATCGTGAAAGAGATGGGGCCAATAATCTTTTCGCGAACCTGTGTGTGGCTGTTCCAATGCCCAAGTGTACGCTGTCTCCTGCCTATTCGTACCACCGAACAGCAGACTGTACAGCCTTTTTCCCAAGCTGATTCTCTCCGGTAAGGAGGCAAAATGAAACACTCGCTCACCCGCGAGCTGCAAGGAGCTACCCTGCACATCAGCCACTTTCCGATAGGGAAGCAAGATCATATTCAGTTGCAAAAGCTCCTGCAGGGCAAACGGGATTGTGCGGACCACTGAATTTTGATAGGCCGGGTCTTTCATGACCTGTTCTTCCAAGTAGTTTTGTTCATTGATAATCAGTCCAATGGTGAGCAGCTCTTTGTCAGTGGTCTTCCAGAAATGATCCCAAATCGCCTGCATAAAAGTAGAGACGCCCAAATGAGGCAGTATATAAAAAAGGTTGGTCTGTCGCCTGACACTCTCTTCATACAGTAACAATTGAGGGTACGCATCGTGAAAAATCAGCCAGTTTCCCCGCTCCAAAAACGAAAAATAATCCTGCTGCTCTTTTGTTCGCAGCAAGCGAGGCAATAATTCTCCCCTCAAATCGGTCATACTCCATCCAGCATTGCGCGATACGAGATGGGCCAATAGCGCCCAATGAATTTGTGGATGCTTTTGATAAAACGACAAATAGGCGCGCGTTCTGTCGATATTGTCACGGTTGTGGGCGAGCGTCTCCTGTCTAATCCGCTCTACCGTCTTTTGATCTTGTGCTGGCAATGGTGCTGTTGCCGTACGGACTTTCCCCATATTTTTGGCAAGCGGCAAGCGAGATGCGTATTGGTACCACGACAAACCCATCGATGCTCTTCCCCCTCTCTTCCTTTGGTGCCGTATTTTATCGGGAGGTGAATGAGTTGCGTGAAGTCCAGCAAGAAATTAACCGCATTCAAGCCTTTTTGTTACAACGCCAACAAGAGGATGGCACTTGGCGCTTTTGTTTGGAAAGTTCACCGATGACAGATTCTCACATGATCATCCTATTGCGCACGCTGGGTATTCATGATGAGCGTTTAATGGAAAAGCTCACTGCTCACATCAGGTCTCTCCAACACGATAATGGGGCATGGAAGCTGTATCCTGACGAGCATGAAGGCCATCTATCTACGACAATTGATTCGTATTACGCCCTTCTGCTATCAGGCAAATACACGAAGGACGAACCGAGAATGGCTCTGGCTCGCTCGTTTATTTTGGAAAAGGGTGGGCTGACACAAGCGAACATGCTGACCAAATTCTCTACAGCCTTGACAGGCCAATACCAGTGGCCCTCGCATTTTCTTGTTCCCGTCGAGATTGCTCTATTGCCCCCGAGCTTCCCTGTCAGCTTTTACGATTTTGTTGGCTACGCACGTGTCCATCTTACCCCCATGATGCTTGTGGCTGATCGCCAATATGTAAAAAAGCCTGACGATGCGCCAGACTTGTCCGATTTATACGCAGATACACCAATCACTCGCGGGCTATATCCGCATCGCGTCCTAGATCATTTCCTCAAAGAGGGCCAATCCTTCCTCGCTACCATCCACGATTCCTTGCAGCGTCTCCCCTTTTTACCCGGACAACTACACAAGCTCGCCCTACGGCGCCTGGAACAATACATTCTGGCGCGAATCGAGCCGGACGGAACTCTGTACAATTATTCGACCTCTACCTTTTTCATGATATTTGCGCTGCTCGCTCGGGGGTATTCTCCGAAAGACCCACTCATCCAAAAAGCGATGCAGGGACTTACGAATAGTGTCTACGAATATAAAAACGGCGCACACTTGCAGCTAGCTACCTCAGCCGTCTGGGACACGGCGCTCTTGGCTTCTTCTCTGCAAAAAAGCGGACTTTCTACTACACATCCCGCGATTCAAAAAGCAAATCGTTACCTTCTCCAAAAGCAGCAGCATACGTACGGTGACTGGAAAATCCGCAATCCAAAAGGAAAGCCTGGCGGTTGGGGCTTTTCTGACTACAACACCATGAACCCGGATATTGATGATACGACGGCAGCTCTGCGCTCTCTGCGCCTGCTCGCCCGTACGGATATAACAACAGCAGCCGCTTGGAATCGCGGTCTCGAATGGCTATTATCCATGCAAAACGACGATGGGGGCTGGCCCGCTTTTGAACGAAATACAGATGCTGATTTCATTCGCCACCTGCCGATCGAAGGTGCCGATACCGTCAGTACAGATCCCTCCTCTGCCGATTTGACAGGGAGGACCTTAGAGTTCCTCGGAAACTATGCCGGACGAACATTGACTGACCCACATGTAGAAAAAGGAGTCCGCTGGCTTCTCAGACATCAAGAGTCCGACGGCTCCTGGTATGGACGTTGGGGAATTACTTACCTATACGGTACATGGGCTGCGATTACCGGGCTGATGGCGATTGGCTTTTCCCCTACTGATCCCGCCATTCAAAAAGCGGTTGCGTGGCTGGTTGCCATCCAAAATCCCGACGGAGGCTGGGGAGAATCTTGCCAAAGCGACCAGAAAAAAATGTACGTCCCCCTCGGAGCAAGCACTCCCTCGCAGACGGCATGGGCAATCGATGCACTGATAGCCGTGTCACCAATGCCGACAGCAGAGCTTCAACGAGGGATTCACTATTTGCTCACTCACAATCAAGCAAATGATTGGACGACTCGCTACCCGACTGGCGGGGGACGTCCTGGCGGCACTTACTTTGCTTATCACAGCTATCGTTGGATTTGGCCGTTGCTGGCTCTGAGCCACTATCAGACGAAATACGCGAACACGTAAAGAACACCTCTACCCTCTTCGCAAGCCAAGGTCTAACGGCTGGAGAGGAATCTGGGGGGAATAAATCACGGTGTGTGGCGGCGTATCAAATATAGAGTAGCAAGAAAGGACATCGGTGTCCCCAATCAGCACAATCGACGACTTCGTTACACCACCAAAGCTGAAATCACCGACGTCTATTTTTTTATTCGTCACCTTCATATTCATGGAACTTTATCTCCTTTTCCTAAAACTCGGGCCTATCCATACATCGTATGCTGCTTACATTGATTCGGTCGCAAAAACAGGTATGAACACCCAATGGCCTACGACATACAATACAGAGAGGATCTCTCCCAAAAGGATGTGCCGAACATGCCAGCATTCGTTGGAGTCATCAATGTAAACAACGTGGGCGGCGTTTTCAATGTCGGAGACGTCCGTAAAATCGCACCTACCACTTATGCCAAAACCTTCGCGGGTGGAGGATCATTCAATTCTGGTACCAATCTGTCCTTTAAAATTCCACGTAGCGTCGTCTACGTCAATGAACAATCCGATAATGATATCCCGCTTTTTGTAGAAGAAACGAACGATTTCAGGGCAAAGGGACGAGATTTCGCATGAATTTTTTTGTGACGCAACATATCGTAATCAATTCGCTCAAGATCGAAGGCATAAGCAACTCTTCGGTGTGCCAAATCGGAAGCGCAGGGATTATCAAGCCCGTTTCCAAGCTGTACAACACCGGCGGATTCACAGAACCAGCTCCACAGGTGGGGCCTCTGCCCACAAGCGGTTTGGAAGAATTCGTGCCCCTCATTCCATTGGTTCAGCCTTCACCTGTTCGCTCTGGCACTCTTAGATGAAGAAGGATGGTCGTCATGTACATGGATCCCGAAATGATGCAATATTTTCAACAGTTACATGACTATATACAATTGCAAAACGATAAGATCGAGAAATTGAAGCAAATGATTGAACAGCTGCAGCAAGATGTAAATGATCTCAAGGAAAAACAGATTCCTTCCGTCATCAAAAACGAGTACAAATTCGATCTGCTAAAAGTTGAGCGACTGGAAGGAACTCTCAATATCGGCTTAAACCCGAAAGGAAATGATGCAGGAATCGGTGATTTTTCCATCAATCAATCGATGGATGTCCCTAATCCGCACCAAAGCAATGCCCCACTTTTTGACCGTGTCCAGAGAGAAATTTATCAATACTTGGAGCAAGATGCCTACCTCGTTCTTGAAAGAATCGAAACTGAGTGCAACTATCCACTGGATAATAATTATCGTGCCTTTATCTTGGATGACATTAAAAAGCAGATCGACCAACGGATTAAGTATTACCTGAGCGAGCTCCCCACCGAAGAACTAGAACCAGAGCAGCTCGATGCTTTCGTGCAAAATACGGTCCAAAAAGTGAAACGGGATATCAACAAGACCTGCGAAACATTCGTGAAAAATTTGCCTCGTGAGGTGAACGAACCATGATGAGGTATCAAGTGATAAACGAAGCCATTTGTGTAAAGAAGGTCTCAATCAGTGCTCTCACTTCTGCCGCTTCCTTGTTTATTGGGGACACACAGACAGTAGACCTCAGAGCGATTTATGAAACGCCACCCGAAAAAATGATTGTCGGAGCCTCGATCCCGATTGCTACTGCGCTGCCTGCTTCATAAGGAGGGTTGTCACCATGTACCGAAGGACCAGTCATGTCCGTAAGCTGGATGTTCTCTCGGTCGATACCTCATCTGTTCTGCAAATAGGTGATTCCCGGCAGATTGATGCTGTCGCAAACATATTAGCCGTCCAACGTGAGCAGGCCATCTTCTATGAAAATGAATTTATGTTTGAGAATTACTCGGCCTTTTCCGTTCCTTTAACTCCTCCTAGTCTCTCAGATCCTATTTGCATCGATACGTTTCACGACTGCCCGTACATTTTCATTCGAAAAGTGGAAGTCCCTTTCTTAGCAGGATCCTCCGTTGTCCATGTTGGTTCGAACGAATCCATAAAACTCGAAACACGAGTCGTAAATATTCGTCACATTTTCCAAGAAGAGCCGAAAACTGGAGGGAGGGGGTAAGCTGTGCCTTCTGTCATTGGAGCTGTCAATATCAATAATAATTCGGGTACAGTTAACTTCGGAGATACGCTCAACATATCGCCAAAAACAGCCGCCAAGACATTCTCCGGTTCAGGAGGCGGCAACACAGGTAACGTCGTCAACACGCTCAATGGTGTCAACGCAACGAATACACTGGACCCCAATGTCGTCGATCAACCGATGTTTGGGAACATCTAATCCCTGCAGTGTTAATGGCTTTTCATTGACACTGTTTTTATTTTGGCTAAAAAACGAAACAAAAAAGGAGGCACAAGGCCCCCTGACTACAATATTTCAATATAACCTTCTGTTCCATGCACGCGAATTCGTTGCCCGTCTCTTATCAGAGTGGTAGCATTTTCCACACCAACAACTGCTGGCAAGCCATATTCACGCGCGATAACTGCCCCATGGGTCATCAGTCCACCCACTTCGGTGACAAGACCTTTTATGGATACAAACAACGGTGTCCAGCCAGGATCAGTAAAGGAGGTGACTAATATATCTCCATCTTCTAGATCAGCATCTTCCATGTTTAAGATGACTCGTGCTCGCCCCTCTATAATCCCGGAAGAAACAGGTAGACCTACAATCGCATTGGCTGGTATATTTTCCCGTTTATACTTACCTGCAATGATTTCACCATCAGACGTGATTACACGTGGGGGAGTCAGTTTTTCAAAAAACTTGTAATCGTCTTTTCGTTTGCTGATGATCTGAACATCCAAATTGTTTGTGCGTACAACCTCGTGAAGTTCTTCAAAAGTGAGGTAGTATATATCTTCTTTTTCATAAATAACGCTTGCTTGTACGAGTTGCTCGGCTTCTTTCAGTAAAGCCTGCTTATTAACGAAGTAGCGATTCACCATGCCGTATTTTGGATATTCTCGGTAGCCGATGAAATTCCGGATGAGGTCGATCATTTGTTTTGTTTCTTTGGCTTTTTGTTCACCATCCGGTAATTGCTTCAATCGATCTAATAGCTCTTGCTCTTTTTCCAAAGCTTCCCGTCGCCCTTGTTCGAATTTCCGATTTCCAGCATTCGGCTCAAAGTTTTTAATGTTACCTAGAATCATAGGGACAAGCGTCATTGGTTTTTCACTCCAACGCGTTTTCGTTATATCGATTTCTCCGGCACATCGCATTCCGTATTTCGTGAGATAAGCATAGATTGCGTCTTGTGTTTCCTGTCCACCTTCAAACTGAACCAGTTCATCCAAAAAGTTATCTTCTTTTACATGCTGTAAGAAATCAATTACTTCTGGATAAGGGCGAACGACATCTGCAACATCCATGAGTGCCAGCCCCATTTCCGAAGTAATATTGTGTGTCACAGATTGAGAAAGCGTGTCTGCTACGTTTTTTTCCCCCAACCACTCGTTCATTTTTTCGTTGATCCATTTTGAAGCATTCATAGCAGCCGTAATCACACCTATGTTTTGTGGATCAAATAAAATCTTCTTTAATTGCTGGATGTCTTCTCTAATAAAATCAAATAAATCCGGTCCTGATTTCGTTTGGATGTTATGCTTTACCTCTTCGATCGATGCTTGACTACGCTTAACCAAATCAGAAACAATTGTCGGATCGTTTTCGAATTGTTCTTGAAAACCCAAAGATGACATACCTTTCTTGCTTTTACCGGGACTCTGTTCTATTTTATCTATGGGTAACAATGGTATAAAATCTCCTCGCTCTAATACGGTCATAAGCGCGTCTTTTATAAGCGGATCGGATTGTCCCAGGGTATCTAATATGAGTTGTCTGCTGTCAGGTGAAGCTAGCATATTTGTAACATCAACAAACAGCCTTCCACCCGCTTTTCGCATAGGGGCAGGAGTCGTTAACAGGAAAAAAGACAGTCCCAATGGTTTCATGGGGTCAGTCATCATTTGTTGATGACCAACAGATACATAGACATGATTTTCTTGATCATTCGCTTCAGGGATGGGGTATAAAGTCGTGATGGGACGACTCTGGACAATAGAAAAAGTATCATCAACCAAACACCATTCGATATCTTGTGGGCAACCAAAATAAGCTTCGATCTGTCTTCCAATGCGTGCCAGTTGTAATATTTGTGGTTCAGTAAGTGTTTGGGTCTTTTGCTGATCAGGATCGATCTGCTGTGTCTCTGTTCCACCTTCTTTTCGTCCATAGATAGCCAATTTTTTGGTTGCTATCCTCTTATCGACGATTTCCCCTTCCTGCACTTTATAACAATCAGCAGATACCAGGCCAGAGACCAGTGCCTCTCCAAGTCCAAAACTGGCGTCGATTGATAGCAACTTCCGGTTGGAAGTAATGGGATCAGCGGTAAATAAAATACCGGAAGCCTGTGGGAAAACCATTTTTTGAACGATAACGGATAAATAAACGTGACGGTGGTCAAATCCATTTTGCATCCGGTAGATTACCGCGCGATCCGTAAATAGGGAAGCCCAACATTTGCTGATGTGCTGCAATATTGCTTCTTTGCCAATAATATTTAAATAGGTGTCTTGTTGACCTGCAAAAGAGGCATGTGGTAAATCTTCAGCAGTCGCACTGGAACGCACTGCATAAGCATGCTCCTTTCCGAATTGGGAGAGATAGTGAGTAACGGCTTTCACAACATCGGAAGGAATTTCTACTTCCATAATGATTTGTCGAATCTTCCTGCTGATTTCACCAATTTGATCTCGATCTTGTACTTTTAGCATGGCTAGTCGATCCAACAAAGCATGATACGTTTCGTTTTGTTCGATGGCCTTTTGATATCCCACTGTTGTCACACAAAATCCTTCCGGTACTTGTATTCCTTGAATTTTTGACAATTCCCCTAAATGTAACCCTTTTCCGCCAACGAGCAAAAGCTGCGTTTTTTCCATCTCCTGAAAACTGAGAACCAATGAACTCATTCAATATCTCTCCTAACCATTAAATTGAGAAAAAACATTTGACAAGAGTTCACCAGCATGGTACGATTATGGTGTAAGATGCTATATTTATGACTACATATACAAAAAACAGTCGTGATCTGATTATATCATCGTGTCTGTTTATGTGCAATAAAAAAGAACCTGGTAGACATATCCAGGTTCTTTTTTGATTTTTACACGCTCGCTTTAAATGTTGTTTTTCGTTCGTTCGCAGCTCCATCACGCATCAAATAGATTTCTAACACCCCGTCTTGATACTGGGCCTTCATCCCTTTTGAACTAACGGAAACCGGTAAAGCCAGCTTGCGATAAAAGGGGCCATAGCTTCTTTCCCCTTGTGTACGGAGACCCTGGTGCTCACTTTCTTTGATGATCCCCTTGACCTCCAGCAACCGTTGGTCGGAGAGGGTAATCTCCAGACTATCGCGATCGAAGCCCGGCAGTTCACAGGAAACAATGACCATTTGCTCTGATTGGAAAATATCCGAGGCTGGGGAAAAATGCGAATCGTCTACCTGCATGAAACGCATCGGTTTTTCCTTCGTCTTTTTTTTCCCCTTTTTCACGGGTGGTACATTTGGCGCGGCGGCGGTGGCCGTCTTTTGTGCTGCTTGCTTATTGAGCGTCGCGATATTCTCCCAAAAGTTCGTATCCAGCACCTGCCCCATCTGGCTCAATGCTTTCCACGGATGATCTGGGTCAATGCCGAGCTTGGACAAACTTTCGGATGCTTTTTGTAACTGTTTCATGGTCTCTTGCAGGTTTTTCATCACTTCCGCACTCCCTCCCCAGCAAAGGCAAGACTGTCTTGGTACGATAGAATATGTGCTTTTGCCTGGGGGGTGTGCTCAAGATCATCCAGTTTGCCCTACATCAGCGCTATCTGTAGCTGGTGTAGGCGGAGCCAAAATATCTGGTGGTGGCATATTACTATCCGTCGACTCAGGATTGGATTCGCCGCCATTTCCATCTGGTACAGTCGGCGGTGTTACAGGCTCCCGTGTTGATTCTGACGCCGGATTTGGTGGTGGTGTGGCTGGTTTTTGTGTTTTTGGCTGCTCTTTTGTACCTGTCGTGGGCTTGGGCTTTTGAGCTGGTGTTCTCTTCTCTGCTTTCATTTCGACCTTGGCTACTTCCGCTACAGCTGCATCACTGAGCTGTTCGCTTAGTCCAGCTACACCCACTTCTGTTTGCAAGGCAGTTCGAACAGCTTGCATGTTCTCCCTCGGCCACAAGGAATAAGGAGAGCTCCAGATCGCCCCATTATCCAAAGTAACCATGTTGCTTGACGAAAAGGTGGCAAAATCGAGTGCCAATCCTTTTATTTGGTTTTGTGAGAGATCGGTTTTGATATGTTGACCAACGGTATCCAATACGGCTGTCAAACTCGATATCCCATCCAGAGACATGCTCTTTTCTGCCACAGCTCGGATTACCTGCTGCTGTCTGCGATTGCGATCGAAGTCGCTCGAGTTGTAAGCGTCTCCACGTCTGTCGATGCGATGACGGACGAAGCCGAGTGCCTGCTCTCCGTTCAATACTTGTTTCCCTTTTTTCAAATTACGGTATACACCTTGCTTCGGCAATTCGTATACGAGATCGCGATCTACATCAACCGTAATCCCGCCCAGCTTGTCAATGACTGCTGTGAAGCCCTCAAAGTCAAGCTGCACGTAATGCTCAACCGATATTCCCAGCATGTGATTCAATGTTTTTTTGAGCATCGTCATGCCATTTTCTGTAACAGGTTTCCCTTTGATTTCCGCATCTTTCCTGATATTTTCCCCTAATGCAAATACTTCATTGACCTTGTGATAGCCTGGATATCCTGGGATTTGAACGCGGGTATCACGGGGCAACGATACCATGCTCAGCTTTTGCGTAACCGGATTGGCGACTGCGACGACGAGGACATCCGTGTTCAACATGCCGATGTTTTTGCGCGTATCCACCCCGACGATGACAAAGGCGATTGATTTCTTTTGTTCGTACGGCTTTTCTACTACAGGTTGATCCGGTAGCTTGTAAGGGTCTTGCGTTACGATGTCCAGTGTCTTGTTAAACTGGTTGAGGGCGAAGCCTGCTCCTACGGCCAACAAACAGAGGAATAAGCAACCCGCCAAGAGCAGATACATCCGCTTGCTTCGCTGGCCACGCTTGATTCGTTTACGCGGCTGTTTTGCAGGAGCTTTAGGCTTGTCATTCTTGGCTTGCACGTTCGGTTCACTCCTTTTTAAAATCACGGGGTCCATAGTGCTTTGGGCTTTTCATTTTTCAATATATTCTGGAAAACTTTTGTCCTATTTTACCACAATCTTCCGGCAAAATGTAGAATCCTGCCGATTCAACTCGATCGGTTTTCCCTGAGAGTTCTTGCACTTGCGAATCGAAACAGGTAGTCTAAAACTGAGGAAAATCAGATATGAATAAGGGAATCGGAGGGACTTGAGAGTGGAACACATACAGGTGCTGATCGCAGGTGGCGGCATCGCAGGGTTGTCCGCAGCAATATGGTGCCAACGATTAGGTCTTTCTTGTCTTCTTATCGAAAAAACGGATAGACTCGGCGGCCAATTGCATCACATTTACAACGAGATTACCGACTTTCCGCCCCTTGTATACGACCAGGGAGCTGCCCTTGTAAAGGTACTGATCGCACATCCTTTCATCCAGCAGCCAAACATACGATTGAACGAAGCCATACTTTCCATTGATCGGGAAACGAAACAGGTAATCACTTCGAAATCCGTTTATCGTGTCGACACTCTACTCATCGCCACAGGAGTTGGCTGGAATGAAATACCGGCCCTAGCTGATTGTCCGAGCGTCCTGACTCCTTGGTTTTCTACAACTGCCCAAGCGCACACCATCACCGGTCAAGATATCGCCGTTATTGGCGGCGGAGATCGAGCATTAGAGAGTGCAGCAAATTTGAGCTTCCATGCCCGACAAGTTTATCTGTTGGTTCGGAGCAGTGAGTGGCGTGCTCGTCCCGAATGGCAAAAGAAAATCACAGGCCTACCCAACATCCAAGTCCTGTGGGAAACACAAGTAACTGACTATCAGGACGAAGAGGCACGGACGGTTCTGACACTCACCTCTACGCGCACAGGCAATCCAGAGACGATCGTAGTCGATTGGATTCTGCCACGAATTGGTGTTCATGGAAACACAGCGGGTCTCGAAGGCTTAGACACGTTTGGTGATGACTATTTGCAAACAGATTCGTATCAACGAGTGAACTCTCCATGGATATACGCAGTCGGAGATGTGAGCAACGGAGCCGCTTATGCGAGTTTGGCACTGGCAGTTGGTCAAGCGATGAAGGCAGTCAAGCATATTTCCTTGCAAATTCAAAACAATAGATCAATGAGCCTGTAGAAGGAGAGCTTTGCATGTACGCTTTTTACGACGATTTCGGCTTACCTGTCAAGCTAACCTTTTCCCCCGAAGAGTATCGTAACCACCAAGCAGGTCACGTGCTGATCTTCGCTTTTTATCAGGGAAAGCTGTTATTTACTCGCCATCGTACACGCGGTGTAGAGCTACCAGGGGGAAAAGTAGAAGCGGGTGAAAACAGCCTGGCCGCAGCAGTTCGAGAGGTCTATGAAGAAACCGGCGCCATTCTAGAAGGGATTGAGCGCATCGGACAGTACACCATCGACAACTCGATGCGAAAAGACATTTATATCGCAAAGGCAGCGCATTATACGAACCAGCCAAGCGGCTCAGATGTGCTTGCCACCATTTTATTTGCGGATATCCCGCGAGATGTAAAAGGCAATCAAGAGTTTAGTCGCATTCTGCAAGATGATGTGTATCCACTCGCACTCGAACGAGCTTTACGTCATCCCTTTGCGGAGTCCTAGCCATCATAAACAGGTTCGTCCCTGTCGCTCCCCGGTATTGTACTCGGTGAGAATGACCGACAGAGACAGCCTGTTTATTGTTTTTCCTTTTCCTTCTTTCCCGACAACACACGCTTGACGAGCTCATTTGGATCAAAGCCATACTTTTCGATGGCTCTCTCACGTTGTACCTCGTGTACCGTTTCTGGTTCAATTCCCAGTACCTCTGATATTTGCCTCCACCCATTCGTCTCGCTGTCTTTTGTCCCTTGTCCTTGCTGCTCGACCTGCTTGGGCTTCAAGAAAAAGATCGCAAGCACGGCGAAAACGAGCGATAAACCTGCGATTGATAGAAACATGACTGTCCGAGAAATCCCGAGCAACCAGGTAAAAATAGGTGGGCCGATCGCAACACCGATAAAACGGACACCGCTATACAAAGAAGTAATCATGCCTCGCTCTGTTTTTTGTACGGCCCCAACGATCATGGAGTTCAAGCACGGTAAAATCATTCCCGTCCCCGCGCTGCCGATGACCAAAATGCCAATCAGGACATAAGCCCCTTTGACAAAGCTGGCCAGAATGTAAGACGTAGCCAGCAAAAACATACCGATAATCACAAACAGACGCATCAGCTTCAGCTTCTTTTTGATGATGATTCCTGTCACATATGCCGCGATACTCATCATAAGCAAGGGAATCGCCAAAAAGAAGCCTTTAATGACACCATCGATCTTGTATTTTTCCTCCAGTAAATCAGACAGGTAAAACAGGACACCAAACAACGTGAACAAGCAGATGCTCCCAATAAAAAACGCGGGGACAAGCCATTTTCCATGCTGTTTAAATACCTGCGCGATCGAATGCATGTACTGCTTGACGGGGAGCGGCTTCTTATCCTGTTTCTTTTCCTTGGTCAGAAATAAAAACATCAGGAGAACGACACCGCAAATAATTGGAAAAGCTAAAAAGACCATGTACCAAGAAATGAGAGCAAGCAAGGAGCCAAAAATCGGACTTAATACTTTTCCCATCCCGTTTGATGTCTCCAACAGCCCCAATGCCCTACTCTCCGAGGCACCATCGAACAGATCCCCTACCAATGCCATTGCAATGGGCGCTGTCCCGGCGGCCCCGATCCCCTGCAAGACTCGCCCTCCCATGATAGCCATATAGGGTTGATCTATCCACAACGCGGCAAGCCCTGCAAGCAAACCACCAAGACCGTACAAGGCAAGGGAGATGATAATGACAATTTTTCTCCCAAATCGATCTGACAAATAGCCGGCAAAAGGAATAACAATACCTGCTGCAATCGAAAAAGCAGTGATCAACAAGCTCGTCTGTAAGGCGGTGAGCTTCATTTCTGTTTTCATTGTAGGCAGTACAGGGATCAGCATCGAGTTGCCTAACACCATAACTAATGGAACCCCGACAAGCCCAATCAGGTTTTTCGCATTTTGTGCCATACGAAACTCCTTGTCTTACGCATAAGCGCTACCGTCCCAGCGCAACGCGTTAATAGTCTCCCAGTCAGGTTCAACGCCTATTCCCACGCCAGTAGGAAGCGTCACTTCGCCATTTATGGGTCGCAGCGGAAACAATTGTGAAAACGGGTTCTCCATGACATCCCATTCGACAGGCTCAATCGGATCGCTATCCATCTTGGTCCATGCCAGCAAGCACGCCTGTGCAAATAACGTATACAATCGTGCCAGTGATCCGTCAAAGGAATGTGGAGACACGCGATAGCCAAACTGACGGGCCATTTGTAGATGCGTTCGATAATCGTCAATGCCCCCCGTATGCATCAGGTCAGGCTGAGCAATATCGATGGCGCCCCCCTCATACAAGGGCAAAAACTGTGCGCAGCGAATCAAGTTTTCTCCACCAGCAAGCGGGATGGATAATGACGAACGAAGCTTGATATACTCGTTTGTACGATCCATGGGCATCGGCTCCTCCAGCCAAAGCCAATTTCCATAACGGGAAAAAAGCCCTTCCCACTTCCTTGCAGTCGCACTGTCGTAGCTCTGATTGGCATCTACCGCTACTTGAACTTGTTCGGGAAGCAAATTCATCAGTTTTTCGATGTGCGTCTGATCCTCTTGAACAGAGCGTCCGCCAATCTTTACTTTCACCATCTTGAAGCCGTCGTCGACTTGCTGGCTGACTTGCTTCCATGACTGCTGCATCCAGTCTTCTGTTTCACGGTAGGATTGGAGGGAGGCATAAACCGGAATACCAGAATGAATCTGGCCTCCCCACAGTTGACAAACAGATAGCCCCGCCGCTTTCGCCAAAATTTCCGTAAGTGCCATACTGACACCTGAAGCCGATCGCTGATGCCACTTTCCTATGACATCGACAATGGCTACTCTGTTGTCCACCTGCTTACCCAGCAAGTACGGAATGATGCGCTCACAAAAGCCCTTATGGAGCGTCGGCAGCCAGTCGATAATTTCTCCCCAGCCATCTATTCCAGCCCTTGTGATAATCCGAATGAGATAACTGGTTCGATAACGCTTATACCCATTCGCATCGCCGTAAGCTTGCGATAGACGATGCAGTAGCGGATACGTTTCCACTCGCTCAATTTGCAGGTCAATGACCGCTATCTGCTCATGAGTAGTCATCCAATCCCTCTCGTTCTGCTTGCTCTCCTTCGTAATCGTCATAGGAGAGGAAGTTTCCTTTCCCTTCTCCTTTTCTCATGTACTCCTCATACGTCCCGCTTCTCATAAAATGCACACTGTCCGGTCCATGATAGCCTTCAATATCGGTATAACCGATTTCCTCTACGGCTTCTACAAAGCCATCCGGCTCATTGCTCTCGATATACATTTCGTCGTAATCCGTTTTGTCGGGTTCCTGGTACGAGAAAGGCGTGCTGGATGTCCCCCATGACTCGACAATTTGCCAAGCATCCTCACCGTCGAATCCGTTCTGGCCTTCTTTTTCATCCAGAGATGTACGACCGAACGGCGGCTGCAAAAATTGTTCCTCAATCGGACGCGACTCGTTGATTGACGGCGCTGGTGCATGCTCCTTGCACGTTTGTGCCTGAGGCAGTGCTTCCAGTCGCTCCACAGGTATTTGCTCTCCACAGACCGTACACAGGCCGTAGGTGCCTTCCTCCATACGCAGTAGCGCCTGATCAATTTCTTTTAATGTCTCACGGTCGAGACTGTCTAGGGCCAAATCTTTTTCCCGTTCAAACATCTCACTGCCGATATCTGCCGGATGGTTATCGTACATGGCAAACTCCTGCAAAGAGGTTGTCATCGGTTCTCTCATGCCATAATGGTCCTGTACGCGGTCTTCCAGTTCTTTTTTCTGTTCCAGCAGCTTTTCCCGGAAGCTGGCCATCATCTTTTGGTCCACGCTGTACACCACCTTTGTTTGGTTTCCTCAACAGGTAGTATGTCTTGGTCCCGTAGGAAATATGACCAACAAAACAACCATATCCACCTTTATGAAAAGCATCATGATGTTTTTCACAGCAAAAAACCTGCCACCCCCAAAGGGAATGACAGGTTAATCAACCGATTTTTATTCTGTTACATGTGCGTAGTGTTGTTCTACGATATCTGCGCAACGTACGCAGAGCGACGCGTGTGACTCGCGAGTGCCAACATCCGGTTTCACTACGCGGCAACGCTCGCATTTTCCACCGTCTGCGGCAGAGACCACAGCAGCAATTCCTTCGAGTTGTACCGCTTCTGCCGGTGCAGAACCGCTGTGTACATCCACGTGAGCCACGATGAACAGGTCAGCCAGATCGTCCATTGCTGCCAATGTTTTCGCAACATCTTCCGTTTGTGGGTACAGAGCGAGCTTCGCATCAACGGAGTTACCGAACACCTTGTTGCGGCGCGCTTCTTCCATGGCTTTGAGAACCTCGTCTCGGATCGCCAGGAACGCATCCCATTTGCTCTCTGCTTCTGCTGCAAAGCTGAGATGTTGTTCGTCGCCTTCTGGCATATCCGTCAACTGCACACTCTTCTCTTCTACGCCTGGAATGAACGCCCACACCTCATCGGCTGTATGCGGCAACAGTGGAGCAACCAGCTTCACCAGACTGAGCAAGCAATCGTACATCACTGTCTGTGCAGCGCGTCGTTTCAAACTATCTGGCGCTTCTACATACAGGCGATCCTTACAAATGTCCAGATAGAACGCGGACAAATCAATAACGCAGAAGTTGTGAACGGCATGGAAAACGGTATGGAACTGATATTCATCGTACGCTTTGCGTGTACGCTTCGCTACTTTTGCCGCTTTCGCCAGAACATAACGGTCCAGCTCTCCCAGCTCTTCGTACGCTACGCGGTCTGTTGCTGGATTAAATCCATCCAGGTTACCCAACAGGAAGCGGAACGTATTGCGGATTTTGCGGTACACCTCAGCGATCTGATTCAGAATCGCATCGGAAATGCGCACATCAGCCTGATAATCAACAGAAGCTACCCACAGACGCAAGATGTCTGCACCCATCTTATCAATTACTTGTTGAGGCACGATGACGTTACCGAGGGATTTGGACATTTTGCGTCCTTCTCCATCCAAAGCAAAGCCATGGCTCAGAACGGATTTGTAAGGAGCTGTGCCATACACAGCAACACCCGTCGAGAGAGAAGAGTTGAACCAACCACGATACTGGTCAGAGCCTTCCAGGTACATGTCAGCTGGCCAAGCAATGCCTCTTTCGCGCAAAACAGCCTGGTGGCTGGAACCGGAGTCGAACCAAACGTCCATAATATCCGTTTCTTTGCGGAAATCATTGCAATCGCATTTGGTGCAAGAAAGCCCTTCTGGAACGAGCTCATTTGCTTCACGGGAGAACCATACTTTCGATCCTTCTTTACGGAACAGATCAGCAACATGGTTGATCGTCGTGTCGTTAATGATTGGTTCGTTACACGATTTGCAATAGAAGATGGGAATCGGTACACCCCATACACGCTGACGGGAAATGCACCAGTCGCCACGATCCGCAATCATGTTTGCCAGACGAGTTTCTCCCCAATGCGGAATCCATTTTACATTTTTAATCGCTTCGAGCATTTGCGCACGGAATCCGTCAATAGACGCGAACCATTGCTCTGTCGCGCGATAGATTACCGGTTTTTTCGTACGCCAGTCATGTGGGTAGGAGTGCGTGAAGAAACTGAGCTTCAAGAGTGCTCCGTTTTCTTTCAGCTTTTCTGTAATCACTTTGTTGGCATCTTCGTAGAACAGACCTTCAAAGCCTGGTGCCTCATTGGTCATTTTACCTTCGTGATCTACTGGGCAAAGGACACCCAAATTGTATTTTTGACCAACGTTAAAGTCATCTTCCCCGTGTCCTGGAGCAGTATGAACGCAACCAGTACCTGCATCCAAGGTTACATGCTCACCCAGGATGAGTGGAGACTTGCGATCGTAGAACGGATGCTGAGTTTCTACGCCTTCCAGATCTTGACCTTTAAAGGTTGCGAGAATCTCTACGCCTTCCCAGCCAATTTCTTTGCTCGCAGCTTCAATCAGACCGTTGGCTACCAGGAATTTGCGGCCATCTACCTTCACTACGTTGTACTCGAGTTCAGGGTGCAGGCTGATCGCAAGGTTTGCTGGCAATGTCCACGGAGTCGTTGTCCAGATAACAACGCCAGTTTCTGTGTCCAGCTTGCCTTTTCCATCTGCTACCTGGAAGCTGACGTATATAGAAGGAGAGCGCTTGTCTTTGTATTCGATTTCTGCGTCAGCCAAAGCAGTCTCAGAAGACGGAGACCAGTACACGCAGCGCAGACCTTTGTAAATATAACCCTTTTTCGCCATTTCACCGAATACACGAATTTGGTTGGCTTCATACTCAGGCAGGAGTGTCACATAAGGGTTTTCCCAATCTCCACGAACGCCCAGACGCTTGAATTGGTCGCGTTGCTTGTCGATGTAGGACCAAGCATACTCTTCACAGCGCTGGCGGAAATCGTTCACTTCGATGCTGCGGCGATCCAGCCCTTGTGCATTGATAATCGCTTGCTCAATCGGCAAACCATGTGTATCCCAGCCTGGGATGTACGGCGCATAAAAGCCTGCCATGGATTTGTAGCGAACGATGAAGTCCTTGAGGATTTTGTTCAGTGCGTGACCGATATGGATGTCTCCATTCGCATACGGAGGTCCATCATGTAAGACAAAAGACGGGCGGTCTTTCGTACGATCTAACACTTGTTGGTAAATATTTTGCTCTTCCCATGCCGCTTGCATCTGTGGCTCGCGGCTTGGTAAATTTCCGCGCATGGGGAAATCTGTTTTTGGTAGCGCTAAGGTTTTGCTGTAATCCATGGCCTGATTCACTCCTTAAATAAATAAAAGCTTTCACTCATCCCATAAAAGGGACGAGAGAAAGCTCCCGTGGTACCACCCTGATTGAACAAACCCGTACGACAAAAAAGCCTATATCGGATTCGTTCCACTTCACTCATTCGTAACGGGAATGACGCGCTCACTTACTCACCTGTTTCACCATCAAGGTTTTTCTGGGCTTTCGGATATTGAACTCCCGGGTGATTTTCTGCGAAAGCAACTGGCCGGGTTTTCACCTTTTCCCGACTCTCTAGGCAGTGCTGGCTCACGTACTCTTCCCGTTCATCGTCTATAATTTGTGTGAGTCTGTTCAACTACTATAAGTGCTTTATTTCGAAAAAGTTGTCTTTCATTATAATACCATCATTGCTCGAACGTCAATGATTTATTCAACTGTTACAGGCGAATCAACTTGTGGCTGTTCAATGCTATCCCAATCGCCATTCTCCAGCATTTCCAACTGCGCTTCCAAAAGCGTCCGAAAGCGCATGCGGTAAACCGAAGCACGTTTTTTTAATTCTTCGATTTCGATCGCGATTTTGCGCGACTTCGCCAGTGCTTCATTGACAATTCGGTCTGCATTTTTCTCGGCTTCTTTTAAGATGAGCTGTGCTTCTTTGCGGGCATTCGACTTCACGTCCTCCGCTGTCTCCTGCGCCACCAGAATCGACTTGCTCAAATTTTCTTCCAAGCTCTTATAGTAATCTACGCGCTCATTCAAAATGGCTACGCGCTCTTCCTGTTCTTTTTTCTCTTTTATCAAGAGCTCAAAATCTTTGATCACCTGATCGAGAAATTCATTCACTTCGTCAATGTTATACCCACGAAAGCCTGTGCTGAATTCCTTATTGTGTATATCCAACGGCGTTAATGGCACATGAACCCCCCACTTTTCCCGATAATTCGTCTTCAATCATTTCGACAGAATTAGCTGTGTTTCCTGCCGTATTTTACAAATTTTTGAGCCTTGGTCCATCTTATGTAACCAGTCCGACAATCATGCGAAGTCTTCCACTGCGTGTTGGACCTGCTACCTCAAGAATTTTGAACCGACCATAGCCTGCAAGAGATACCATATCACCCATCTGGAGTTGATAAGATGGGTCTTCGATTACTTTCCAGTTGATTTTTACTTTTCCCGCTCGAATTGGCACCAGTGCTTTTGCGCGAGACATATTGTGTACTTCTCCAATGATCGCGTCAATTCGCGGTGATGGCACGGTAATCGTTTTCTCTACAAACTTGGGTGCAGGCGGTGTAAACGCCTCCCATGCTACCCGCTCAAACTGAACAGATGTCCGATGAATTTGCGTCACCTGCGCACAAACAAAATCAGCGACTTCCTCTGCTACAATCGTGTAGCTGCCAGCTGAATCTGTCAGCATATCTCCGAATTTCTCCCGCTTCATCCCGACGCCCAGCATCGCCCCCATCACATCTCGATGCTCCAGCACATGAAAGCGCTGATCAGCCTTGATTGCCAATAAGGTAAGGCGATAATCCTCAGGCTCAACAGGGAGGTACTCCGGATGGATGATAATCCGAACACGCTCGGCACCCTCGTAGCCTCCATAGGGAGAAACCTTCACATCTCTTACTTGTGAAGATAGACTTTCAAAAATCATCAATTGCCTCGGGTCTACAAAATCAGTAAGGCGCATGGCCTGCGTCCGCTCTACTTGCGTCAGCATTTCCAGCGCCCGTTCAACAAAGGGACGTTCTTCTTTTGAAAAATGGTCAAATACGCTCATCGTATCACTCGCCTAGAACATGATTTGTTGCAAAATGGCGAATAGGCCAGATTGGGCAAAGCGCAGTGCAATCAATGCGACAATGGGGGAGATATCGATGAAGCCGAGCGATGGGATAAACCGGCGAAATGGAGCCAAATAAGGCTCAACCAGTTTTTCCAGTAACTGACCGATGCCTGTACCTCTCATTTGAGGAACCCATGACATCAAAATGTAAGCAATAATCATGTATTGATATACCGTAAAAGCAAAATTTAAAACCGAAAAGACAGCAATCATTTGCTCACCCTTTTAATTTCGTCTTAATTGGCTACTCTTCCAACACACTGGAGATCGTACCCTGAATATCTACATGGTCAGGCGTGCACACGAAGATCGTGTCTCCGACCTTTTGGATATCACCGTTCAGTGCGTAGACCGTCCCGCTCAAAAAGTCGATAATTCTTTTAGCTTGGTCTTTTTCCACACGATGGAGGTTGACCACAACCGGTCTACGATGACGCAGGTTGTCTGCGATATCCTGTGCATCGCTGTAATGACGGGGTTCACAGAGAATCAAACGGATTCCCTCCTTTTCCCGTGCTTGAAACGGTACCACGTTGTTAGCTCGGCCGATCGCTGGTTGGCGTTTGTGCGAGGACTCTTGCTCTTCTCTTTCCTCTTCCACCGTTGTTGTCTCTTCGATGTATTCCTCGTTTTCTAACCCCAGAAACCCCATCAATTTATTCATAACACCCATACTCTTCCTCCTCTCTTACTCCGTGGTTTGGTCTGTTTTCCTTTACTCCGGCTTGACCAATACCGATCCCAAACGAATATATGTAGCTCCCTCTTCAATGGCCACTTCAAAATCACTAGACATGCCCATGGACAGCTCTTTCACCTGTGCGTGTGGGAGTGCCATTTCGTTAATCCGTTGCTTCCACTCATAGAGGCCACGGAACACCTTCCTGGCTTCCTCTTGGTTTTCGACAACAGGCGCCATCGTCATTAATCCGACGATACTTATATGTTTCATATTACTGGTTTCGCGCAAAAAAGCCAATACGTCATTGGGACTAAGCCCAAATTTTGTCTCTTCGCCGGATATATTGACCTGCAAAAAGCATTTTACGACATGATCCAACGCTTCACCGCGTCGATTTAGCTCTTGTGCCAAAGAAAGTCGGTCTAGAGAATGGATGTACGGGAATCGTCCTACAACTTCTTTTGCCTTGTTCGTCTGGAGGTGCCCGATAAAATGCCAGATCCCTTTATCGCCGTGTAGCTCGTGCTTGGGCAGGGCATCCTGCACGCGATTTTCGCCGATATTCTCTACGCCTACCGCAAGCAAGTCCCCAATGGCATCTGCGTCGACATACTTGGTCACGGCAATAATTTTTACTTCCTCACGTTTGCGGTTCGCCCGATCGCAAGCAGCCTGAATTCTTGCTTCGATGGATTGTAGTCGTTCTTTTAACAATTCTTGTTCCTTGGTCATAACGAACCCTTCCCTTTCTTCTACAGGTTTTCCTTCCAACCGATATAGGAAGCCATGCGTCCAGTAGTCCCTTGTATCCCCGCTTCCTTGCGATGAGAGAAAAACAAGTCTGTTCTGCAGCTTGTACACCAATCCGTGGATAAAATATTGCCTGAAGAAATTCCTGCTTCGAGCAAAATCTCTGTGTTTAGCGAACGAAGGTCCAGCATGTATCGCTCCCCTGCGGAGGAGATGACTGCTTTTTCCCATTCGGCTGCACAAGTACGTACCTGCGTCATGATTCGCTCATCGACTTCATAGCAACAGCCGCCAATGGATGGGCCAATTGCGACGCGAATGTCCTCTGGCTTTGCCTGATAGTGCTTCGTCATGGCATTCACCATTTCCTCGGCAATACGGCCCACTGTCCCCTTCCAGCCTGCGTGAGCTAGTCCAATTGCTCCCGAATGGGGATCCAGAAAATAGAGGGGAACACAATCAGCATAAAACGAGGTCAGCATGACTCCTTTTTCAAGGGTAAACAAACCATCCGTTGCAGATATGACATCCTCTAGACTTTCTTTTCCCGCACCGCCTGCTGTGACCTGACATACCCGATTTCCGTGCACTTGATCGGCGCATGTCCACGCCGTAAAAGACATCCCGACTTGTTCTGCCAGCTTGCGTCTATTGGCTACTACGTTCGCAGATTCATCACCCACATGCAGCCCCATATTAAAAGACCCGTACGGTTGTTCACTTTCCCCGCCTGAGCGAATAGTAAACCCCGCCACTAATCCAGGAAATTGTTGCTCCCACACTGTTAACGATAAGATTGACTTATCCTCTACCCTGACAAAAGGTTCTCTCATGTTGTCACCTTCCTCATATGGCTAATCATACCATAGCCGAAAAGAAAAGAAAGGCTATCCGTGCCTTTCTCCCTTT
This sequence comes from Brevibacillus sp. BC25, assembly GCF_000282075.1. Lineage (NCBI taxonomy): Bacteria > Bacillati > Bacillota > Bacilli > Caryophanales > Paenibacillaceae > Brevibacillus > Brevibacillus sp. BC25. The sequence continues at coordinate 36,318 of NZ_AKIX01000018.1, read as the reverse complement.
ACGCGTTAGTATTCTTCTCCACCAGAAGTTTTTACTTCAACTTTAAGTGCTTCTTCCATCCGAACAAGCACCACATCTTTCCCGATCTTCACAATATTGCGCCAGGGTATGACATAATCATTCCCGGCAGAAAAGAAGCCGAGAAACTTGCCTGGTCCCGGTACGACGATAGCCTCTACACGACCGTGACGCAGATCGATCTCCAAATCTGAAACTTGCCCAAGCCGCTTCCCATCGAGAATATTTACCACTTCTTTGGTCTGGAAGTCAGAGATTTTTACCATTCTTCCTCACCTTCTTTTCTCCGTTACTTTCAGTATATGAGTCCAATGAGGAATATGTCCGCTTCTTTGGCAAAAAGTAAGGCGATTGAAAACTAACTTTTCCGCTCGTACAAAAAACCCGAACGGTACAAGACCGCCGGGTCGCCTATTTGGTTTCTCCTTACGATTGAACGTGCTTTTGCATATGGGCAATTGCCGCTTTTTCTAAGCGGGATACCTGAGCCTGTGAGATACCGATTTCCTCTGCTACTTCCATCTGCGTTTTTCCTTCGTAAAAGCGCATGGATAATATCATTTTTTCTCGGTCACCTAGCCGCTGCATTCCCTCACGAAGCGCAATTTCCTCTACCCACGTGACATCTTTGTTCTTCTCGTCACTAATCTGATCCATGACGTAAATCGGATCCCCGCCATCCTGATAAATCGGTTCAAACAATGAAACCGGATCTTGGATCGCATCGAGTGCAAACACGACGTCTTCTTTGGCTACGTTCAATTCCTGAGAAATCTCGATAATGGTAGGCTCTCGCGAATGTTTGTTGGTCAGATTGTCACGCACCTGCAAGGCCTTGTACGCGATGTCTCGCAAAGAGCGGGAAACGCGAATCGGATTGTTGTCCCGTAAATAGCGTCGAATTTCTCCGATGATCATCGGTACGGCATACGTGGAAAACTTCACGTTTTGTCCGAGATCAAAGTTGTCGATCGCTTTCATCAATCCGATGCAGCCCACTTGAAACAAGTCATCCACGAACTCTCCGCGATTGTTGAACCGTTGGATTACGCTAAGCACCAGTCGCAAGTTGCCGTTGACCAGCTTCTCGCGGGCAGCCAGCTCCCCACTTTGCAGGCGCTCAAACAATTCCCGCATCTCTTTGTTTGTCAACACCGGAAGCTTGGAGGTATCTACCCCGCATATCTCTACCTTATTGCGCGTCACGTCTTTCCCTCCTCGAAGCAAGAAAAAAGTCCCTAACCCGGTTGTCTTGAAAGGCCGCGTAACTGACGCGTAGCCGACCAAGAAGGTGGCAAAAACCACCATCTGTTTCGGTTTAGGAACAGTATCCCCCCAAGCTGGGAAAATATGCGTTAGACCATCTTGTTGAATTCTTTTCGTAACCGTTTTATAATTCGCTTTTCCAAACGCGAAATATACGACTGTGAGATACCCAACAAATCCGCTACATCCTTCTGTGTCTTTTCCTCTTCTCCCGCTAAGCCGAAGCGCAGCTCCATGATAATTCTCTCGCGGTCAGACAGCTTATCCAGTGCTTTTTTCAGAAGCTTTCGATCCACTTGATCCTCAATGTTTTTATAGATCGTGTCATTCTCCGTACCCAAAACATCTGAGAGCAACAGCTCATTGCCATCCCAATCAATGTTAAGCGGTTCATCAAAAGATACCTCTGAACGAATTTTATTGTTGCGGCGAAGATACATGAGGATTTCGTTTTCGATACAACGAGATGCATACGTTGCCAGCTTGATGTTCTTGTCTGGATCAAAGGTGTTTACTGCCTTAATCAAGCCAATGGTGCCAATGCTGACCAAGTCTTCAATATTAATTCCCGTATTCTCAAACTTGCGGGCAATGTATACGACCAGACGAAGATTGCGTTCAATTAGCATACCGCGGACAGCCGGATCACCAGAAGGCAGTCGTCCGAGCAGTAGCTCCTCTTCTTCCCTGGTCAACGGTGGAGGCAATGCTTCACTCCCGCCAATATAATAGACTTCTTCGGCGCGTACACCAAGCCAGAGCAAGATTCGGTACCAGGTCAATTGGAGTTGTAGGCGAAGTTTTACATACATGATTAGCCCTCCTGTTTGAGAATAAAGGTTGATTCTTCTCTTATTTCCTGATTAAAGATGACTTTTTGAACATCCGCTTCATAAGCTTCCATCATGGCTGGGTGCACGATGGCCTGATACTTGCCGTCAGCGGCCAATGGGATCGGGTTAAGCCCGATTAACACCCGCTCTGTTTCAAAACGAATCCCGTCTTGCACGACCATGACATGGTCTGGTTTGATTGCGAGCAAAAAATCCATACCTCTTGACACGCTGCGATACGGGATCAAGCGTATCCGAGACTGCCATTCCAGCGGCAGATGGTCCCAAGATCCGTCTAGCTTCTCCCACACTCCACCGTTTTCATCGGCTTGTCGGAGAAGCGACGGCGGAAGCAAATGTGCGAACATACGATTCTCCATAATCATGACGGGTATGCGTGTAATCGGCTCATGGAGCTGGTTTCCTGTATCCACAAGTCCACGGCAAATGACTTTTTCCCCTGCCAACGTAGCGACGACATCGACGAGAAAGGTTTCGATTCTTCGCGGCTCCTGGATTGCGCGGTAGCTCTTTTTCCCAAGGAAAAAGATCAGGATAAAACCGATCAGGACAATCCCAAAGGTTGGCTTGAACCCAACACCAAACCCATCATTATGCGTGACAACCAGTCCATTCACAATTTCACTCTGCGGTGCCATAAAATACTGTAGACCAAGCACTCCCCCTCCGAACACAAATGCGACAAAGTAAAAAATGATCAAGTTTTGCGCAAAGGACAACAACCTCCTGTTCCCAAAAGCAATCCACAGCATGATGACAGAAAAGAGCAGTTTGACCCACCATTGATACATCGGAGAAAACACAGGAAAAAAGAAAAAGACCAGATACACGGAACCAAACAGGGAGGCAAGTATCATTCTCCACCACACCATGCGCTCTTTACGAAAATAAGCAGTAAACCAGAGTAACAAGGTATCAATAGCCACATTCAGGAGTAGAATGATATCAAGATACACAACCACTTGCTTTCCCCCTCATCTTTTGAGCGACTTGGCAGCAAGTATATGTCCTAGTAAAAATGGTAAATAGTAGGACGACTTCTATCAGTAAAAGCAGTATATATCAATGTGTATGTAAAGTCTGTCAATTCTTGACGGTGTTTTTTTGGTTTTTTTGTCTAACATTTTTTCATCCAATAAACGAAAAAAAGCCTTGTCCCCACTGACGGGAACAAGGCTTTTGACAGTCGTTTATCGCTTTAGTTTTTGTTGCGGCGGCGATTGCGCAGGAATGCTGGAATATCCAGATTATCCAGGTTGCCCATGGAGAAGAAGGACTTATCTTCCTCTTCTTCCTTCGCACGGCTGTTATTCGTATTGGAAACTGGTGTCGGACGATTGCCAGGCGTGTTGACCGCCTGTTGTTGACGGCGAGGAGCTTCCGGAGCCCGTTGAGCATGCTCGAAGCCTGTGGCAATAACTGTCACGACCAATTCATTTTTCAGATCCTCGTTAATAACCGCACCGAAAATCATGTTAACATCTGGGTCAGATGCAGAAGACACGATGTCGGCTGCTTCGTTTACTTCGTACAAGCTCAGGTTGGTACCGCCTGTGATATTCATCAGAACACCGCGCGCACCATCAATCGAAGTCTCAAGCAGTGGGCTGGAAATGGCACGGCGAGCTGCTTCAGCCGCACGATTTTCGCCGCTGCTTACACCGATTCCCATGAGAGCAGAACCGCGCTCAGTCATGATCGTCTTCACGTCAGCAAAGTCCAGGTTGATCAGTCCAGGTACAGCAATCAGGTCGGAAATACCTTGAACCCCTTGTCGCAGTACGTTGTCAACTTCGCGGAACGCTTCGAGCATTGGCGTGTTTTTGTCAACGATTTCCAACAGGCGGTCGTTAGGAATCACGATCAGTGTATCTACTTTTTCTTTCAGAGCAGCGATACCGATCTCACCGTGCTGGGAACGTCTGCGACCCTCGAAAGAGAATGGACGGGTTACTACACCAACGGTAAGAGCGCCCATTTCCTTAGCGATCTCTGCAACAACAGGTGCAGCACCAGTACCCGTACCTCCACCCATACCGGCTGTTACGAATACCATGTCTGCTCCACGTAGAGCGTTCTCAATCAGATCGCGGCTTTCTTCCGCCGCTTTTTTACCGATCTCAGGGTTCGCACCTGCTCCAAGTCCACGTGTTAGCTTTTCCCCGATTTGCAGCTTGATATCTGCACTAGAGAGCTGAAGTGCTTGCGCATCCGTATTCAAGGTGATGAACTCTACACCTTTCAATCCGCCTGCGATCATGCGGTTTACTGCGTTACTACCGCCGCCTCCGCAACCAATGACCTTAATTCGTGCAAAGGATTCCATATCCATATCAAATTCCAGCATATTGCTAGTCCTCCCCAATTCAACATAAGAAAAACTTCGTGGCTACAGAAGCCTGTCAACTGAACACAATGGAACGAATCAATACCCGACTTCGTCATTGTAGTTAAGCTCGGTAAAGCGAACTCCATTAGATAAATTCGCTGAACCAGTTTTTTACTTTTTCCATCAAACCGCCGCCTTCTTTTGGCTTGGACGAGACGGTTTGCTTCTGAGTGCCCTTGAATGAGGGGGTCACGCGAATGCTGCGGCGCTCCATCAACTGCAAGGCATATTGAATCAAACCTACCCCAGTGGTGTAGGCAGGATCTCTCACTCCGATGTAATCAGGAATCGCAATTCGAACAGGTGCGTCCAATTCTTCTTTTGCCAATTCCAACATGCCCGGCATGGCTACGGTACCACCCGTAAGAACATAGCCACCTGCAATTTCGTCGCGGTAGCCTAATTTGTATACAGCATCCTCGACTAATTGGAATATTTCCGCAGCGCGCGGCTCGATAATATTGGCCAAATCCACTTGCGTAAATTGCTTCTCGACTTCGCTGCCAATCCGGTTCACCTTGAACTTCACATCTTCGGATGCTTCGTCAATAAGGGCACAGCCGTTCTTGGTTTTCACACGATCTGCCACATCTGTATGCGTGCGCAGCCCCAGTGAGATATCGCTCGTAATGTGGTCGCCACCGATGCCGATCACGGTGGTCGCTGCCAGTTTCCCCTGCTCGAATACACCGATCGTGGTAGAACCCGCACCGATGTCGACAAGAACGACACCCATATTTTTGTCATCTTTGGATAGAGCAACAGTGCTAGCCGCAAGCGGTTGCAAGAATATTCCAGCTACACGCAGATTGGTTCGTTGAGCACAGCGAACGATGTTATGTACGACCGTTTTCAATCCGGTCACAATGGTCCCTTCCATTTCCAGTCGGACACCAATCATCCCACGCGGGTCCTTAATGCTCCCTTGTCCATCAACGATGTACTCCTTTGGGACTACCTCGATGATTTCACGGTCTGGAGGAATAGCCACGACCTTCGCTGCCTGAATTACGCGTTGAATATCTTCTTCTCGTATCTCACGGTCTTCGCTGGATACAGCGACAACCCCTTGGGTTTCATGCAGATCGATATGGTTTCCAGTGATCCCCACATACACTTCTTCGATTGAAACGCCAACCATGCGCTCGGCATGATCAACCGCTTCTCGGATGGCATGCACGGTTTGGTCGATGTCTACAATCACGCCCTTCTTGATGCCTTCCGAGTGTGATTGTCCGACGCCGATGATGTTGATGGAACCGTTGTTGATCTCTCCGATCATGACGCGTACTTTGGATGTTCCAATGTCTAGGCTGACGATGAATTCATTGCTTACCAAACCTGTGACACCTCCCCTGCTACGTCTTTTTTCTTGCTAAAGTGAGAACACCTGCATAAATTATTCCACACAGGACAACCATTCCCTTTTTTTCTTATTGATTTTTTGTAAAAAAATGACCATCTTCCCATTTTTCTTTGCGTTATTCTTGCTGATTGATCCATTTGGATAGAACAATTCTCCTAATGACAGCGAGATTGTTGAACAAGCGGACCCCGAAAGCCACGATCGCAGCCAAATACAAATCAATCCCCAAGAACCCTCCGATGAAGGCCAAGCCTGCTGCAAAAAGTGTGTTGAAAAAGAATCCAGACATGAAAATACGAACGTTAAAAGTACGTTCTAAAAACGAACGAATCCCCCCAAAGATCGTATCCAATCCAGCCAAGAGGGCTATTGATAGATAGCTGCTATACTCCTGGGGCACACGCCAATCCAGCAGGAAGCCGACAACAAGACCGACAATCAGTCCGATAAGCGGGAGCCACATGGTTACGAATCTCCTTTTTCTTTCACAGGTTTCATAAATTGAATGACACGTGTTTCGTTATTCGCTGAGATCATCAGCTTGTCCCGTTTTTCGGCCAGCACCTTCTTATTCGCCAGCTGAAAGTTCTCCTCTACGCCCTCCAGCTTCAATGCGGACAACAATACTTCAGGTTCCCCCAATGCTTTTATCTCATACGGAGCCCTAATCGTCCTGGTATCGATTTGGATGACGTCTCCCACATTGCGGATCGCAGTGGTAGCAATCAGTCGATGACCATTAATGGAAACTCCTTGTGCTCCGTTTGCAAACAGGATATTTACCAACCAGCGCAAATCTTCATCGTCAATCGTATAGTCACCTACAACTGGCACAGGCATATGTTCATCCATTGCTGGTTCTTCAGGCGTATGGGCATCGACAACATCAATAACGATGCCTTCTCCCTCCATCCCTACCATACCAGCCATTCGGCGAGTCCGTGCCAACTCCTCTTTCATAACGGAGATACTTTCATCTTCACTGAGTGAGGTTTCGTATTGGTAGTACAGCTGATTATACTTTGAAATGTCTGCGAGCAGGTTTTTGTGTTTCTCCAGTTCTTTTTGCAACGTGGTCCGAAGTTCCGCGATGCTGCGAGACTCTTTATGAATAGGATGAAGACTGCTTCGTAATTGCACAGTCAACATCACACCTATGATAGCACTAATAATGGCAAGAATAAATGTGATTTTACGGCTTTTTTGTAACATAGGTAAACGCATCCTTTTATTTAGGAGTGTTTCGTTTTCGCGTCACCAACAAAGGCAGGCAGCTCGACTCGCTCTTTTTTGGCTACGCTTATTTGGACAAAATCTTGCAAGGAGTGCAAAACACCTCCCGGCAAGTTCAACGCACTGTCTAGTGTGTCGGGATTTCCGATCGCTGTTACTACGAATGGAGCGGCCGACTTGATGCCGTTTACAATGATCGTCGGTCCAATGCAACGGATCTCGGAATTACTCACCACTCGCTGGCCGTTAATGCTGATCGCCTCTGCTCCTGCTGCACGCAGTTCATTGACGACCAGGCGGACATCCTGCTCATGTACGATGTAGTTCGCGATGTCTGCGCTGTTCGCTGCATTCTGGCTATCCTGCATCGTTATGACGATACCTGGCCCTTGGACAGCGACTACCCCTGCCAGCATCCGCGCTGCATCCAGTTGACTGAGTGTCTCGGCAGCCTCCGATTTACGCTCCGCCATCGCTTCTTCCACTTTTCCCACCTGACGCTGCAAATCGAGCAGTTGATTTTCCAGATGCCGATTTTGCTCCTTCTCAGCCAAAATTCGGTCATTCAATTGCGTTTCCTGTTGGAACAGCTGATCATTCAGCCGTTCTTTGCGCGTAAGCTTGTTCGTTTCGAAGGAAGTGGCCACTAGAAAGCCGGTAGAAAACGTCACGATGGTTAAATACAAATGAAATTTGCGACGACGACTCATTGTCTACTTTCCCCTTTTTCATTTACTGCTGTGGTTGCTCTTGCCCTTCCTGAATAGGAATAGCCCCTTGAGCCCCGTACGGAATAAACCATGGCTGCTCAAACAAAGAGAGCACCCCTTTTGTATCTGGCGGCAATTCTTTCACGATCGTCGGATACCAGTTCATCATCTTGTCCAGCTTGTAGATAACGCTTCTTACTTCATTCCCGTCTCGCATGTACAGCGTGACGCGTTGCTTGTCGTATACCGTTGGCGTCAGTGTAATATCCGAAATCTCGGCGAGTACATCTGGCGATAATTTCGATAGCGACTTGGCGAGATGGGGAAGGAGCTCAGGTGAGGCCCACGAGCTAATCAATGGCCTGTCCACTACGCGCTTAGCAAAATTAACCTGTTTGAGCACATAGCCATTGTCCAGTAAAGCATAGCGGCTTCCGTCCTGCCCACTCCAAAAAGCGACGCGCTTTTGTTCAGTTATATGTAGCGTGATCAATCCGGGGAAAGAGCGGCTCACCGTCACATCTTTAATGGCCTCTAGTGGTTTCAAGTTATTTCGTACACTGTTCTCCCATACGTTTAGAAACTGCATGTCCTTGTTTAATCCAGATTGTGTAATGATTTGCTCCGTCGTATAAATATCATTACCAATCACTCGAATCTCTTGCACCTTACTGTAAGGGGAACGGATAAAAACGATGATGAGAATGGTAAGAAAAAACAATACCAATAGAATGACCAGCTTGCGGTTGCCCCTTCTTCTGGGGCGTTGTTGCTTGACTTGCGGAATGCGTTCCTCATATACCGCCATGGCCGTACCCTTCCTCATGTTTTTTAGGCTCATTGCCCAGAGCAAAGTAAATTACTGGATGTCTTTCGAATAAATGTCATTTAACAAAACAGGGAAAGCGGCATAACATTATGCCGCCCACTCTCCCTCGGTTAAATCGATACTCGTGATATATCGGCTCCTAATTGACGCAACTGCTCTTCCAGCCGATCGTATCCGCGATCGATATGATGGATCTGGTTCACCGTGGTAATACCTTCTGCAGCAAGCCCTGCGAGGACTAAGGCAGCACCTGCTCGAAGATCAGTAGCTTCGACATTCGTAGCGGTCAATTTGTTGACACCCCGAATGATTGCGGAGCCAAGATCAACGTATATAGAGGCGCCCATTCGCGCCAATTCATTCACATGTTTGAATCTTCCTTCGAAAATGGTCTCTTTGATAACACTCGTTCCCCTAGCCTGTGACAGAAACACCATCAGCTGCGCCTGCAAATCGGTTGGAAACCCAGGATATGGCGAGGTGATAATCCGGTCGTAGGCACGTGGACGGGAGGTGCTTTTGATTTCCATTATATCATGGCGGGTCTTGATTTCAACACCACAGCTACGGGCGACCTCAATCAATGCTGTCAATTGCTCAGGCAGAGTATTGGTCAATTCGATATGTCCCTGTGAAATACCGACAGCCAGCATATAGGTTCCTGTCACAATCCTGTCCGGTATGATCCGGTAACTGACGGAACGCAAGCGAGGTACACCACTGATTTCAATCGTATCGGTGCCTGCCCCTCTGATCCGCGCCCCCATTGCATTCAGGAAATTTTGGAGGTCGATGATTTCCGGTTCTCGTGCTGCATTACAAATTCGGGTCGTGCCTTTTGCCAGCACAGCTGCCATCATGATATTTTCCGTCGCGCCCACACTGGGGAAGGAAAGAAAGATATTGGACCCACGTAATTGTTTGGCCCGAAATGTAATGTAACCTTCCGTTTCTTCGATTTTGGCTCCTAGCGCAGTCAAACCAGCTAAGTGCAAGTCAATCCTGCGCTCTCCAATGTCACATCCACCTGGCCTGGAAATCGTGACCTCACCTAGACGTGCCAGGAGTGGTCCCGCCAAAAAAATCGAAGATCGCATCTGGCTCATTAAATCATCCGGCACCTGCGGGACACAGACAGACGTTGTATCCAGATCGACACATCCGTCCTCATGCTTCGTATTCGCCCCAAGCAACGTCAAGATTTCGAGCATGACTTTAATGTCTTTTAGATGGGGGACGTCATAGATATAGAATTGCCCTTCCGCGAGCACAGCAGCGGCAAGAATGGGAAGAGCAGCGTTCTTAGCACCTTGGATCCGAAGCGAACCGGACAGAGGTCTTCCGCCTTTGATCGCAAAAGTCTCCAAACTTTCACCTCCGTGTTACCCCTCGCCCACCACCAGGACTTCCGGATGCAGGTCAATCCCATTTTTCTCGAGAATGGTGCTCCGAACGTGATCAATCAAGGTGAGGACGTCGGCAGCCGTTGCTCCTCCGCAATTCACGATGAAGTTGGAGTGTTTTTCTGAAATCTGAGCTCCTCCGACCCGATAGCCCTTCAGCCCAGCAGCCTCAATCAGGCGACCTGCGTGGTCATTTGGCGGATTTCGGAACACGCTGCCGGCACACGGCATCTGCAGTGGCTGCGTATTGCGCCGTCGTTCCTTATTGGCAGCGAGCGTGGCCGCAATCTCTTTGCGGTCGCCCATCCTCAATTGAAAACGGGCTTCTAGCACAATCCCTTTTTGCTTTTGCAAAAGAGAAGTCCGATAACTAAAGCTCAGTTCCTCGTTACTCAACACTTTACTTTCGCCGTTTTCGAAAAGGATCTCGGCATCAATAAGAATACGTGAAAGATCAGATCCGTGTGCCCCCGCATTCATATAGACGGCGCCGCCTACCGTACCAGGAATCCCTCCTGCAAACTCCATACCTGTTAATCCCACCTTGCCTGTCTCCACCGCCAGGCGGATCATGGAATATCCGGCACCCACACACACCTCTTCGCCCTTGAACTCACAGTGGCTCAAGCCCTCGGCCACTTTAAGCACGGCTCCACGTATCCCTCTGTCCCTCACCAGAAGGTTTGAACCGCGCCCGATTACACTCCAAGGAATTTCATGACGATGGATGATCTGCAAGGCTTTTTGCAAGGATGCTTTATCCTTGGGTTGGATTAACAAATCAGCAGGACCCCCGATCCGCCACGTTGTATGATTAGCAAGGGGTTCATCGGTCCACACTTTTTCGATTCCTGCTTGCATGAGTTCATCTGCGATCTTTTTCATTTGTGAACCTCCTGATACGTTTGCTAGGTCGGACCTAGTCTTCTCACGTGTTTGCTCCATACTATGCGTTCGCCCAGATCGGCGTGACAATCGCCCATCTGATCATTTTTTTCGTGTAATCGCCTCTAATTGACGGACAATCTCCGTCGCAGCTTGCGGCATTCCCAATGAAAGAGAACTGTTTTTCATCTCTTCCCATTTCGCTGGATTGGCAAGGATATTTTCCAAGGAAAGTAGCAAGCTCTCTCCGGTGAGCTCCCGCTCTACGATGACTTGAGCTGCCCCTGCGCGCTCCAATCCCCTTGCATTTTTCTCTTGATGGTTGTTCGTTACATACGGGGACGGAATCAAGATCGCAGGCACACCTAGTGCCGTTATTTCTGCCAGGGTAGATGCCCCTGCACGACCAACCAATACATGCGTCGCCGCCAAAACATCCGGCATATTATGGACGAAAGGAAGCACAGAAATGTTACTTGGAAGTGTTCCCAGTTCACGAAGCTGTGCAGAAATTGTTTCAAAATGAACGTCGCCCGTCACATATACAAAATGAGTATCGGCATATTTGCCCAACTGCGTAACAACGGAAAGCACTGCCTCATTTATTGCGCGCGCTCCCCTGCTGCCACCAAAGATCAGGACGATTTTTTTATTGTTGTCCACGCCCAAAAAGCTACGCCCCGCCTCTGCATTACCGTGCATGACTTCCGTAGCACGCGGGTTGCCGGTCAGTACTGTTTTAGAAGGCGGGAAATGGGCAAGCGATTCTTTGAACGAAACGGCCACACTTGTAGCTGATCGAGAAAGAAACTTGTTGGTCAAGCCTGGCACTACGTTTTGCTCATGGATGAGAGTCGGGATTCCCAATCGAGAAGCTGCATATACGACTGGACCACATACGTAGCCACCAGTCCCAATTACGACATCCGGTTTGAATTCGCGCAACATTTTCTTGGCATCACCAACGGCCCGGACGAATTTCCACAAGGTCTTCAGGTTGTCCAACGACAGCTTGCGCTTCAACCCGCTAATTTCCACGGATTGGAAAGGAATATTGGATTTCGGAACCAAACCAGCTTCCAAGCCTTTTTTACTGCCAATATACAAAAAGGCAGCCTGCGGATTTTGGCGAGAAACTTCCCTCGCCACCGCAAGCGCCGGATAAATATGTCCACCTGTGCCACCGCCTGTTAAGACGACACGCATACGTTCACACCCTTTTTTTGTGAAGGAGTAGCAATAGGCTGATTTACTTGCTTATTGCTTACTCCCTGTTGAGGTTTCTATTATCGAGAAAAACGAGAGATGTTCAACAAAACACCTACACCAGTGAGCATTAGTGTCAACGATGAACCACCGTAGCTTAAGAACGGCAACGTGATTCCTGTCACTGGAAACATCCCTGTCACAACACCAATATTGATGACCACCTGGATGGCAATCATGCCGATGATCCCTAGCGCAAGCAGACTTCCGAACAAATCTGGAGCCGTAATCGCCGTCCGCATCCCCCTCCACAACAAGAGGAGGAAAAGCAAGAGAATGAGCGTGCCTCCGATAAAGCCAAGCTCCTCCGCGACAATCGAGAAAATAAAATCATTGTAAGGCTCAGGCAGATACAGATGCTTCTGTCTGCTTTGCCCTAGACCAAGACCCAACAAACCGCCGGGACCTATTGCGTAAAGGGATTGGATGATTTGATAGCCGGTATTAAGCGGGTCAGACCACGGATCGAGGAAGGACGTAATCCTTTTGATTCGGTAAGGTGCTGACAATACCAAGCCGATGAAGCCAACAACTCCGATCATTCCCAATCCGACAAAATGACTGATCCGCGCACCTGACGCAAAAATCATGACAACTGCTGTTCCCATCAAAACCGTTCCTGTGCCCAAATCCGGTTGCAGCATGATCAAACCAAAACAAAGAACTGGGATTCCCAAGGCAGGCATAAGACCTTTTCGGAACAAGACAATTTGCTTCTGATTATCTGAGAGCCACCTCGCCAAGAATGCAACGACGCCAAGCTTTGCAAATTCACCTGGTTGAATTCCAAAAGCTCCAAAACCAAGCCAGCTTTTCGAGCCATTTACTTCAATCCCGATGATCAGAACCAGAATCAACAAACCGATACTCATCAAATACCCTGGCTTGGCCCAGTGCTTCCACACCCAGTAGTCGATATTCATCGTAATGTACATGGATGTAATCCCTAACAAAGCGAAGATCAGTTGCCGCTTGGCAAAAAAATACGGATCAGAAAATGGCGGCTTTTGCGCCACGATCGCGCTGGCGCTATACACCATCACGATGCCAATTCCCAATAAAAAAAGTGTTGCAAAAATAATTACGAAGTCGGGGGCAGAGCGTACCTTGCTCATCGTGCCAGGTCATCCTTTCTCATGCCGTCCCGCTTTTGTCATATTCTTGATGGTGCAGTGGGACGTTATGCTAGGCTTGTTTTAAGTCTATGCACGCCGTCCTTAAACATGCTCCCCCTTGTCTCAAACGAAGGAAACATGTCCCAACTCGCACAAGCAGGGCTCAGTAGGACCACATCACCTGATTCGGCCAACTGGGAAGCAGCAAGAACGGCTTTTTCCACAGTATCGACATGGATACGCTCATTAATCCCTGCTTCCTGAGCACGTTCCAGTAAAATCGGAGCCGTTTGCCCGAGAGCGATGACTGCTTTTACTCGACCTTGGATCACAGGTAGCAGTTCCCGAAAATCAACACCACGATCCAATCCGCCGCAAATCCATACGACTGGCTCCTTGCATGCTTGCAAGGCGCGCGATGCCGCCTCCGGATTGGTAGCTTTTGAATCATTGAAGTATTTGACACCGCGGATTGAATCCACGAACTCCATCCGGTGCTCTACCCCTGGGAAGGTAGTAAGAACTTGAATAATCGATTGCTTGTCCGCGCCCGCGAGCTTCGCAACTAGAATCGCTGCCAATGCGTTGTCCAGATGAGGAACAGTAATGTCCGCTATCGCAACGATTGGCTCTGTATTCCCATTCCCATCCGCAAACAGGATCAAACCATCCTTGATAAAAGCTCCCTTTGGCACCTCTTGACTCTTGCTAAAGTAGTAGATAGCTGAAGGAAGGTCTTTGCATTTTTCTACGATCTCTGGTTGGTCATATGGCAAAATAGCTGCGTCATCTGCCGTTTGGTTCGCAAACATTTTCAGTTTGGCGGCCAAATACTCTTCCATTGTGTGATGGTAATCCAGATGTGCAGGATACAGATTGAGCAAAACACCGATATGCGGGCGGAATTCCCTCGTCCCCATCAACTGGAAGCTACTCAATTCGGCAACGAGCCATTCGTCGGGACCAGCTTCCTCTGCTAGCCCGCACAACACGGTACCAATGTTTCCTCCTACCTTCGCATCCAAACCCACTTCTTTAAAAATCAGTCCGACGAGCGTAGTAGTCGTGGTCTTGCCATTGGAGCCTGTAATGCCGATAATCGGTGCCTTGGCAATCTGGGAGGCCAGCTCCACTTCCGTCACAACAGGAATGCCTAGTGCCTGCGCCTGCTTGATGGGTGCTGCTTCATACGGAATCCCTGGATTTTTGACCACCAGGGATACACCTTCATGAATCAGATCATCTGGGTGATAGCCGCAAATGACCGGAATCCCCAACGATTCCAGCTCTTCTATCCCCACCGCTTCTTCACGTGGCTTTTTATCATTTACAACGACATGAGCACCAAAGCGGTGTAGCAGTTTTGCCACTGCGACACCGCTCTTTGCCATACCAATAACGACGACATGCTTATCTTGAAAACGCATCATCTGATTGTCACCACCTCAAGGTATACACCCAATCCAGCAAAGAACATACCAACGAGCCAGAACGTGACAACCACGCGCCACTCTGACCAGCCTGTTAATTCAAAATGATGATGCAGGGGACTCATACGGAAAATGCGCTTTCCACGTGTCTTAAAGGAGACTACCTGCATAATAACAGAGAGCGTCTCGACAACAAATACCCCACCGATAATAGCCAAGAGCAATTCCGTCTTGGTCATGATTGCAATTCCCGCTAGCGCTCCACCAAGTCCGAGTGAACCGGTATCACCCATGAACACGCGTGCCGGATGTGCATTGAAGACGAGGAAGCCAAGTAGCGCACCTACAACAGCCGCACTAAAAATAGCGGTGTCATAATCTTGACCAAACCACGCGATGATCGCATAAGCACCAAAAGCAATGGCTCCCGTCCCTGCCAATAGTCCATCCACTCCATCTGTGATGTTAACGGCATTCGTTGTACCTACCAAGAGGAACAACAGGAATGGGAAGTAGAAATAGCCGAGCTCCAGCTTCCACGGTGTACCTGGCAGATGAATAGACGTGTCATGCCCCATCATGAGCAGTAAAATATAAGCGCCGATTGCCAAGACAATCTGACCAGCAAACTTCTGTTTGGCGGTCAACCCGAGGTTGCGTTTTTTCTTGATTTTGATGAAATCATCCAGAAACCCGATTAAACCGTATCCGAGAGTCACCAATAACAGGAAGTAAATTTCCATTTTCGCATTGGCAAACTTCAACACGGTAAATATGAGTGCCAAAAGAATGATGGTGCCTCCCATGGTGGGAGTTCCAGCCTTCTTATAATGGGATTGCGGTCCTTCCTCACGAATTGCCTGCCCAAATTTCAGGCGGCGAAGGAATGGAATAAACAATGGGCCAATGAGTACGGCGATGAGAAACGCAGCGACGATCGTGACGATTAGGACGTTGTCAACGAACATGCCCGAGCCTCCTTTCTTTCGATGCAGTGTGTGGCATCTGTTTTATTCTTGGTTGTACCGGGCAATCGCTTCGCGCGCAACTTCACGGTCATCGAAGGGCAACACCTGGTCTTTAATAATTTGATACGTTTCGTGTCCTTTTCCGGCGATCAAGATCACATCGTCCGGCTTTGCAAGCGAAACTGCATGCGCAATTGCTTCACGTCGGTCTGCCAGTGCCGTATAACGATCTGATGCCACTTCTGACAAGCCAGCCAGCATGTCATCAAGAATCGCCTGCGGCTCCTCCGAGCGCGGATTATCTGATGTTAAGACGGTCAGATCAGCATATTTCGTTGCAATTTGCGCCATGATTGGGCGTTTGGTTCGATCCCTGTCGCCTCCGCAGCCAACGATGCAAAATACGTTGCCACGAGCAAATTCCTTGACGGTCATCAACGCGTTTTCCAAGCTGTCTGGCGTGTGGGAGTAGTCGACGAGTACCGCAAACGGCTGACCAGCATCTACTGCTTCGAATCGCCCATTTACGCCCGCTACCTCTTCCAGGCTCGCTTTGATTTCTTCTAGTGGAATACCTTCTGCGAGTGTAACCGCGATGGCTGCCAATGCGTTATACACATTGAACTTTCCCATCAGCTTCAAGTTCAGACGCGCACTGCCAGCGAAGCTTTCGACTGTAAAAGAAGTTCCTTTACTGGTGATTTCGATTTGCTTTGCCCTTACATCTGCTGGTTGATCAATGCCGTATGTAATGACTCGCGCCGGTGTAACGGTAGCATATAATTCGGACGCCTCATCATCCGCATTCAGTACAGCCGTTTTTAAACGGTCTGTGTCATAGCTGTTGCCCAGCTGGGAAAACAACAATGATTTGGCGTAGCGATAGTTTTCCATCGTTTTATGATAGTCGAGGTGATCCTGCGTCAGGTTGGTGAAAACCGCTGTATGGATTTCGCAACCGCGGACCCTTCCCAACTCCAGTGCATGAGAAGAAACCTCAATAATCGCATAGTCTGTGTTTACATCGCACATGCGACGAAAGCTTCTTTGCAAATCTATGGCATCCGGAGTCGTATTTTTGACTTCCTCCGTTACGTCTCCAATTCTCATATGGATCGTCCCGATTAAGCCTGTTTGCTTGCTTTGATCGCATAAAATTTTGTCGATCAGATGCGTAGTGGTCGTCTTGCCATTTGTCCCCGTTACGCCAATGACTTTTACTTCTTTCGTAGGAGATCCGAAAATACGATCAGCCAGCATAGCCATTGCCCGCCGGGTATCCGGTACTTTGACAATAGTCGCTGGCACGTCCAGATCTTGTTCGGATAACACGGCAACGGCACCATCCTTCACCGCCTGGGCCGCGAACGTATGTCCATCCACGGTATATCCAGTCAGACAGACAAACAAGTAGCCGGGCTTTACCTGGCGCGAGTCTGCTGTCAAACCCGTAATCTCCATGCTGTCATCCCCCGAAACCGTTACTGGCAACAAAGGCATGAGCAGATCCCGTAGAAACATGAAACAGGCACCCCATTCTCCAACTAGTATAGACAGAAATTTGAACATTTGTACTTGGCTACGCCGTACATTTAGGCGCAGTCTTGACGAACAAAGGCAGAGCGAACGTAGACAAGCCTACTCCCCTCCGCCTTCGAAATCTCATTTTATAGCTAATTGGTCAATTTGTCACCAAGGTATATGCGAATTTTTCCGCCCTCATCAATTTTTACTCCGGGAGCAGGGGACTGCTGGATGACGTACTGACCTTTACCTGAAACGACTAGCGGCAGAGTATCATATGTTGTCACTACGTCTCTCATGGATTGTCCGACCATGTTTGGTACTTCGATTGGCGCCCTTTCTCCAAGTGCTTTGTTAATTTCCTTAGGGATGCCATCTTTTCGTTTCGGTACATTCAAATGTTGAAGGGAGGATTCCATGATACTTTTTACACTCGGAGCGGCAATCAATCCACCAAACGCCAGTGCTTTCGGATTGTCTACGGCGAAATATACGACGATCTGTGGATCATCAGCCGGCGCAAAGCCGATAAACGACACGATGTATTCCCCATCCATGTAACGGCCATTTTTTACTTTTTGCGCGGTTCCCGTCTTTCCTCCTACCCGATACCCTTCAATATATGCCTTATTACCCGTTCCTTGAGCGACCACACTTTCCAACGCATGCCGAACCTTCGCTGAGGTCTCCGCGGTAATCACCTGTCGAACTTCTGTCGGCAAGGTCCTCGCTACGACATCGTGTGTCACACTATCCCGCCATTCTTTGGCGACAAACGGCTTCATAAGTTTGCCCCCATTGATAGCGGCTGAGACTGCAGCCATTTGTTGAATGGGCGTTACAGATACCCCTTGACCGAAAGAAGTCGTCCCCAGCTCTACCGGTCCCACTTTATTCAAGTTGAATAACAGCCCGTTTTCTTCGCCAATCAAATCGATCCCTGTCTTTTGTCCGAAGCCAAATTTTTTGATGTAGTCAAAAAGTCGTTCTTTTTGCAGTCGCTGGCCCATTGTAACGAAGCCAGGGTTACAAGAATTCTCTACCACTTCCAGCATCGTTTCCTGTCCATGCCCCTGCCGCTTCCAGCAACGCAATCGTTTACCGGCCACGTTTATGAATCCCGGATCGTAAAAGCCTTCGTTCAGATTGATGACTCCTTCGTTTAAAGCGGCAGCCAGTGTCACAATCTTGAATGTGGAACCAGGCTCGTATGTTTTCCAGATAGGGAGATTTCTATTGTACACCTCTGAAGGATAGTCTCTGTACGCATCCGGTTGAAAAGTCGGGCGACTTCCCATTCCCAATATTTCTCCTGTCTTTGGATTCATAGCGATCGCTAGAACATCATCTGGCTGATACGCGACCACCGCCTGATCCAGCTCACGTTCGATAAACGATTGGATGGTACTGTCGAGTGTTAAATACATGTCCATGCCATTCACGGGTGCTACGTAGTCTTCGGTTCCACCTGGTAGTACGCGCCCTTTGGCATCTGACGGAAATGAGATATGCCCCTCGGTACCCATCAAGAAGGGATCATAAATCTTTTCAAGCCCTGTCAACCCTTGATTGTCAATGCCTGTGAAGCCAAGAATATGGGCTGCCATATTACCGTTCGGGTAAAAGCGCTTCGTATCCCCTGCCAAGTATATCCCTGGCAAATTCAACTCTTGTATTTTTCTTGCCTTTTCAACAGACAGTTTTCTTCCACCTGGAATCTGGTTGTTGCTCATTTCTTTTTTCGTAATGGCACGAAATACATCTTCTTCTTTTCGCTCCAAAATGACGGCGAGCTGTCTCGCTGTTTCTTTAGGGTCTTTGATTTGCGCCCCTACCGATACCAGTGTGGGGACGGTCATATTCGTCACGAGCTCATTGCCGCTTCTGTCTAGAATGCGACCGCGATTGGGTTGAAATTTAATTTCCCGCTTGAGCAGTTCATCTGACATTTGCGAGAGTTTCGGTCCTTCTATCAATTGAACATAACCCAAACGGGTGACAAGTGCCGAATACAAAACGACTCCTACAATCAAGATGATAAAAATGCGACGGCGTACAGTAGCATTGGATACCCGCAAAGCGAGTCCCCCCTCAAATAGGTTGTCTCTTCTTAACCTTATTCGCAGGGGGGACTAGTTAGAACTATGGAGTTGTAGGTGTTTGTGTTGTTTGGTCTCCTGGTTTGTCAGGAGGAGGTACCTGTCCAGATGCTGGCGGCTGTGCTGCTCCACCTTGCCCAGTTTGCTGACCAGAAGATGGCGGAGCCGTATTATTTCCACCTGTTGGATTTGTAGTAGTATCCGCTGCCGTATTGCTTGGCGTCGTTGTAGTAGGCACTGTGCTGCCCTCCTGACCTGGAGGAGGTGTTGTCGGTACAGCTGGAGTTGGTTCCGACACGGATTGCAGCGTCACCTGAAGCAACTCTGTACCCTGGAGCACCGTTCCCGGAGGAATACTTTGTTGGGTGACGAAGCCTGTTCCAGTCGATTTCATTGCGAGATTGATCAAAGAGCTGAACTCCATGACGTCCCGCAATGATTTTCCTTTGAAATCAGGCATCTTTGTTCCTTTGACCCTGTCAGTTACTAGGATGATCTGTTCACCTGGAACGACCTGATCATAGGCTTCCGGATACTGTTTGACGATCTTCGTACCTGTCCCGGCTACCGTGACCGTCAAATTGTCCTGCTTCGCTCGCAATTGCGCAGCTGTCGTGGACATGCCTTCAAACTTTGGCAATGTCTTCGGTGTAGCAGGTGAAGATGTAAGTGCTGCCTGTGCTTCTTTTTTCGTCGTCGCCTTTTCAGGCTGTTTATCCTTGACTAACGACAGATCGGGCTGCTGCTGCAAATATTGCAGGCTGCGTTCCATAATGGATGTAAACATAGGAGCGAGCATCATTTTACCCCACAATGCATACCAAGCATCTGTTTGCGGATCATCAATAACCACATAGACCAACAGCTTTGGATTGTCTTTTGGCGCAAAACCGATGAAGGAAACTACATAACGTCCATCCATAATTTTTCCTGTGTTGGGATCATATTTTTGTGCAGTTCCCGTTTTTCCCGCTACTTGGTACCCTTCGATCTGATATTGTAAACCGGTTCCGGGCTTCTCTGAGACAACCTTACCCAAAATGTCACGTGTCTGTTTCGCAGTCGCTTCACTTACAACCCTCTCCACAGCCTCACGTTGCGTGCGATTGACGACTGCTCCCGTGTGAGGATCGCGCATTTCTTTTACAATATGAGGTTTTAGAAGCTCTCCTCCATTCGCGATCGCCCCCACAGCGGCAACCTGCTGGATCGCCGTAACCGTCGCTGCTTGTCCATACGTTGTTGCAGCCCAGTCACGTGGTGACCGAGGTTTTTCCAGGTTGATCAGACTTCCTTTTTTCTCGTAGGGAAGCTCAATTCCGGTTACTTCACCCATCCCGAATTTTTTGAAGTATTTCTTCAAACCCTCCAGCTTCAACCGTTCATACCCCAACTTCGCGAACAATACGTTACTGGATCGCTGAACCCCTTCCAAAAAGCTGATAGTCCCCCAACCAGCACCATTGTTGTGGTCACGGATCGGAATCTGCCCCTTGATGGTATAAGCACCTGATTGATAGGTTTCATTCTGATTAAACATTTTTTCTTCAATCGCTGCCGCAAGAGTAATAATCTTAAACGTAGAGCCCGGCTCAAACATTGTGGTGACAGCATGATTATTGTAATTCTCAATCCCGTTGTAGTACGTATTCGGATTAAACTGCGAGCGGTTGCCCATCGCCAATACCTCACCCGATTGCGGGTCGGCTACAATGACCGTCATGCCCTGCGGCTTGTACTGCTGTTCCACCGTGTCAAGCGCTTGTTCTACATAATCCTGTATCTGGCGATCAATGGTGAGATATACATCTAAGCCGTCTTCTGCCGGAATGTACTCCCCTTCTCCGTCTGGCAGCTGGTAGCCAGCACGATCCCTTTGGTACGCAATATGTCCCTTTTTGCCAGCCAATTGTTCGTTCAATTGTAGCTCAATTCCCATTTTCGGTTCATCGTATAAATCCAAATAACCGATCACATGGGAGGCGAAGGCATTATTCGGATAAACTCTGCGAGTCGTTTCAGTCAAATAGATGCCTGGGAGCTGGTTCTTTTTGACTTGCTCTCCACTTGGCAACTTGGGATATTGCAATTGCAGAATGCGATTCCTCTGCTCTTCACTGATCTTTTGCCCGTAGCGTCCCAATTCCACTACTTTACTCGATTTGGTCAAATTCTTCACCAATTCTGGAACAGGCGCATTCAAAATAGGAGCCAGCATATTCGCTGTGTAGTAAGGATCTTTCACCACATCTTCGTCTCTTGCATCAAGTGGCTTCAGCCTTGCATTTACCGTGTATGCCTTACCCTCATACGCCAAAATCTCTCCATTTCGATCATAGATCGCTCCACGCTTCGGCTTCAAAACATGTTCTCTGTCCCACTGCTTTTGTGCAGTTTCCATAATTCTGGCAGCCTCTGCCGTTTGGATCCAATAAATTCGAAAGCTCAACGTCGAAAAGGTCAAGATCAGGCATAAGGCTACCACGAGAATTCGCCAATTTACTTTTCGTTTCCATTCCATCTCCATTCAACTCCGTCGCATCAAAGATCGCCCGCTTCCCAAGAAAGGCAGATGGGGGAGACGAACGCAACCTAGCCGAGTCAGGAGCAGACTCGGGTTCATTTAAGAAAAAATGTTACCGCATGTAAGAGCAGTAACATTTAAGGTTTTTTGGGTTGTGTTTGTGGCAGAGAACTCGCCTGTACTTCTGGTTTCCCAATCGTATGTACAGCTGCTGGATTGTATACCATCCCCTGCTTCTCTGCTTCTTTTTGCAGGCGATCCCGGTTAGTCATTTGCTCAATTTGTAATTTCATCGTTGCATTATTTTCTGTCGTCACACGGTTTTCATGTTTAGTGCTTTGGATTTCGTAATTCAACTGGGAAATTTGCGAGTAGCGGACACCCACTAGACCCAAGCCGACGACGGTTAACGAGATAAATAAGAGATACAGCAATTTTTCTCCGGTCGGAATCGTTGGCTTGATCCGAACCGTTCGCTTTGTTGTCTTCGTTACAGATTTGGATTGTTGTTCCAACTCCATAGCTAAATTTCCTCGGTAGTAATAACTCATCGCTTCTCCCTCTCCTTTCTCGTTGTTTCCGTTCTACAGCTTCTCCGCTACCCGTAGCTTAGCTGATCGTGCACGCTTATTCGCTTCCAATTCTTCTTCAGATGGCAAAATCGGCTTCTTTGTAATGACTTTTACGACAGCTTTATTCCCACATGTGCAAATTGGAAAGGCTGGCGGGCATGTGCACCCTTTTGAAAAGTCTTGATAAATTTGTTTGCAGATTCTGTCCTCTAAGGAATGAAACGTGATGACGCTTACCCGACCTTCTGGATTCAAGACAGTAATAGCATCGACGACGGCCTCTTTGAATGCATCCAGCTCATCATTGACTGCGATTCGAATTGCCTGAAATGTGCGTTTTGCCGGATGGGGTCCGGTACGGCGCGCAGCGGCAGGAATTCCTTCCTTAATCAATTCAACCAGCTCACCTGTTGTTTGGATCGGCTGCTTCTTTCGTTGTTGAACGATTTGCCGGGCAATTCTCCGGGAAAACTTCTCTTCTCCGTACAGCCAGATGATCTTGGCAATCTCTTCTTCTTCCCACTCATTGATAATGTCATAGGCTGACAATGACGCTTGTTGGTCCATTCTCATATCCAGAGGCGCATCAGCATTGTAGCTGAAGCCACGCTCTCCCTCATCCAACTGTGGAGAAGATACCCCAAGGTCAAACAAAATTCCGTCTACGCCAGACAAGCCTAAATCGCTTACAATGTCTTTGATATGGCGGAAGTTGCTCTTTACCAGCGTGACTCTATCCATATAGGAAGCGAGTCTTTCGCGGGCATTATCCAGCGCCCAGTCATCCTGATCGATGGCGATAAGTCGACCGCCCTCCGTCAGCTTGGAAGCAATCAAACTGCTATGCCCAGCTCCACCGAGTGTACAGTCTACATAAATGCCTCCAGGACGAATATTTAGCCCTTGGACAGCCTCATCCATTAAAACGGTTACGTGATGAAACGACAATGTCGTCACTCCTGTTCTTCTCGCTGCTACAAATTAAAATCAACCAGTTTTTCGGCAATTTCTCCAAAAGAGCCTTCTGACTGGGCAAAGTAATCTTCCCAGCGTTCCTTGCTCCATACCTCTACACGGTTTGACACCCCGATGATCACACATTCTTTTTGCATGCCTGCATGCTCACGTAAATTGGGTGGTATGTTTACCCTTCCCTGCTTGTCCCACTCGCATTCGGTGGCACCTGAAAAGAAAAATCGTGTAAATGCGCGAGCATCTGCTTTTGTAAATGGGAGAGACTTGAGTCTTTCCTCTAGTTGTTTCCACTCATCTTGCGGATAAGCAAACAAACATTGGTCCAGCCCGCGGGTAATAACAAAGGAAGTGCCTAGCCCTTCACGGAATTTGGCTGGGATCGTCAGGCGGCCTTTTTCGTCGATGCTGTGCTGATATTCCCCCATGAACACGCCCTGGTCCCCCACTTTCCTGTCGGTTGGCTCCACTTTCCCCCACTTTTCCCCACCTAGTACCTATTTGTTATTATAAAAAAAAATCCTGCGTTTGTATGCAGGATTTTTTCGCATATTTTTTTGCCGGGAAAAGACGGGATTCGAGGGACTATTCGACCCAGCTTTCCAGGTAGGATTTTTGCTCATTTGTCAATTTGTCGATTCCGATGTTCAGAGCTTCCAACTTGTACTGAGCAACCATTTGATCCAACTCGAATGGTACGTTCAGCACTGTTTTGCCAATGTTTTTGTACTGTTCATTGACATAAGCCAAGGATACTGCTTGCAGAGCAAATGTCATATCCATGATTTCAGCCGGATGTCCGTCGCCAGCAGCCAAGTTCACGAGGCGGCCTTCTGCGAGCAGATACACTTTTCGACCATCAGTCAAGACAAATTCTTCAATATCTTTACGCACAATACGGGAAGATGTCGACATTGCATTCAGATCGACCTTGTTTACTTCGACATCGAAGTGACCCGCGTTGGACAAGATTGCGCCATCTTTCATCACTGCAAAATGCTCTTTGCTGATGATATCGCGGTTACCTGTCACTGTTACGAAGTAGTCACCATGCTTCGCAGCTTCGAGCATTGGCATTACTTCAAATCCATCCATGTAAGCTTCTACCGCTTTGATTGGGTCGATTTCGGTTACGATTACTTTTGCGCCCAAACCTTTTGCACGCATCGCTACACCTTTACCGCACCAGCCATAGCCAGCTACCACAACAGTTTTACCAGCTACTACGAGGTTCGTTGTACGGTTGATACCATCCCATACGGATTGACCTGTACCATAGCGGTTATCGAACAAGTATTTGCAGAATGCATCGTTTACGGCAACCATCGGGAACTCCAGCTTGCCTTCTTTCTCCAACGCTTTCAGACGCAGAATACCTGTTGTCGTTTCTTCTGCACCACCACGTACTTGAGACAACAGATCACGGCGCTCGCTGTGCAAAATAGTAATCAGGTCGCCACCGTCGTCAATGATCAGGTCAGGACGAGTTTCCAGTGTTTTGATCAGGTGCTCTTTGTATTCAGCAGGATCTGGGTTGTATTTCGCAAATACGCGAATACCATCTTCTACCAATGCTGCGCAAATGTCATCCTGCGTGGACAGCGGGTTGGAACCGGTAATGGTTACTTCAGCGCCACCAGCTTGAACTACTTTTGCCAGATAAGCTGTTTTCGCTTCCAAGTGCAAGGAGATCGCAACTTTCAGGCCTGCAAACGGCTGCTCTTTTTCAAAGCGCTCACGAATGCGGTTAAGGACAGGCATGTGTTCTTTTACCCAATCAATCTTCAGATGGCCGTTGTGCGCCAACGCCATATCTTTTACGATGCTTTCAGATACTGTGTTCATGTACGGATGGACCTCCTTTTATCTCATAAAGCAACCTTGTCTATCATATCATACGCCAGTTCAACCATCATCAGTTTTTCCAATTACTTTCCTGTTATCGGCAGTTGACACTTTGCGGTTTCTACCGTGAGCATCTCCAAAAAGCGTAACAAAGCCTGTGGCATCCATTTCTTTTTATGGTAGACCAACTGTCGGAAAACACGGATATCCGGATGGGAAAACGGGAGTATCACAAGTGTACCATTTTTCACTTCTTCTTGTACGACAATTTTCGGAAGCAACGCAATTCCTAAATCATATGTAACACATTGTTTTATCGCTTCCAGACTGCCGAATTCAAAAGAAGATTCCACGGTGGCCCCTGCTTCACGCAACACCGATTCCATCATTCCTCGGTAACTGCATCCCTTTTCTGTAAAAATCCAGGTTTCCCCGGTAAAATCATGAGTTTCTACCTTCTCTTTTTTTACCAGCGGATGGGTAGGGGCAGCAACAACAACTAGTTTTTCTTCACCTAAAACGACATTGGTCAGCTCAGATTGATCTTGGAGCCAATCGAGCACAAAGGCGAAATCGAACTTCCCTTCCTTTACCCCCTGTCTCAAATCTTGGCAGATGCCCGGCGCAAGCATGATCCGCATACGTGGCTGCTCCATGCGAAATTTTTGCAAATAAGGTGGTAAATAAAAGGCTGCCAGGGACTCCACTGTTCCGATACTCAATGTTCCCGCCAAATGTGCCTGCTCTGACAGATTCGCTTTTGCTTCATCTAATACGGCTTGTAGCTGTTCGCTGTAGCCGAGAAGCACTTCTCCTGCATGTGTAAGCCTGATTTTTTTGCCCCAACGCTCGAATAGGCTGACACCGAACTCCGATTCCAGATTTTGAATTTGGGCCGTCACACTAGACTGTGCGTAGCCTAAAATTTCTGCTGCACGTGTAAAGCTCTGGCATTTTGCTACTTCACGGAATGTTTGCAAATAACGAGTATCCAGATTTCCCCCTCTTTTCATCGGAAAAATCGATTCCAATTATCTAATATTATAGATAACTCCGATGATTAAGTCTATGCTACACTTCAGTTACCAACGACAAGGTAAGTAAAAAAAGTGAGGGATCTACCTATGGGGAATTTATCCAACCAAGCCCCCGGACTAGCCAAAACACTGCGACTTCCGCAGATCGTCGCCTTATACATCGGGGCGGTGATCGGTTCCGGCGTACTGCTCATCCCCGGACTCGCAGCTGAGAAGGCTGGCCCTGCTTCCATTTTAGCTTGGCTCGTCATGTCTATTCTCGTCCTGCCTATGGCCATTACGATGGGGCTGTTATCTGCTCGTTATCCGAGCTCAGGTGGAGTCTCTACATTTGTACGGACGGCGTACGGAGATCGATTCGGAAACATGGTAGGCTGGTTCTTTCTCTTGTCTGTCCCGATTGGCGCACCGATCCTGAGTGTGACAGGGGCCAACTACATTGCGATCCTGCTGAACTGGAGCGAGTCGCAAGTATATGCGACTGCTGCTCTGCTTCTGCTCGCTGTCCTTATGATGAATGGTGTAGGCTTGCATGTAGCTGCACGTGTCCAAACGATTGTCGTTTCGCTGATTATCACGATTTTGATTTTGGCCGTTGTCGCAAGCATTCCGCATGCATCTGTCACTCACTTTACCCCTTTTATGCCAAACGGATGGTTGAGTGTCGTGCAAGCAGCAGGTCTGATGTTCTGGTGCTTCATTGGGTGGGAAGCCGTAACGCATCTCTCAGAGGAATTCGTCGATCCTGCGAAAAACGCGATTCGCGGTGTTTTGTGGAGTGCGGGAATCGTTGCTCTCTTGTATTTTGCCGTGGCCTTTATGACTGTGGCTACGCATAGCTACGGGGTCAGCATCTCTGCTGCATCGCTCAGTGTCATGGTTCAACTCTCCCTGGGTCCGATCGGCGGATGGATTGTAGCCGTAACCGCCTTGTTCATTTGTATCGCAACAGCCAACGCCTACATTGGAGCTGCGTCACGCATCGCCTATTCGTTGGCGCAAGAAAAGATCGCTCCTCGCTGGTTTGGCACCCTCCACGCCAAGTACCGGACTCCAACCGGCGGACTTCTGTTTCTCTCGCTTTGTTTTGTCGTCGTTCTCGGCGTACTCTATTTCGACGTAATCGACTTGTCCAGACTCATCGAGCTACCCAATGCAACCTTTTTTGCGACTTACATCGGCGGGTGTCTAGCTGGGGTCCGACTCTTGCACAATAGTCGCGTAGGACGAATCGCTTCCTGGACTTCTCTCGTCTGTACAGTAGGACTCTATCCATTTTTGGGGTGGTCCGCTCTCTATCCCCTCGTGATCGCACTCGTCCTTTTTATCTGGCAAAAACGTCATGCCTGACACAAAAAAAAGGCTGGGGTCTTGTCCCAGCCTTTTTTCTTATTCATCTTTTCCAATCAGTCGAAACGTTTTGCCATCGCTTGAGTAAAGGTAAAACGTGCGATCGACGCTTCCACCCAAATCTCCAGCGTAATATTGAACCGTCATTCTATATTTATTCATTCCGATTTTTGCAAAGTACATCAGCTCATTAAACTGCGGAAACCGGACATAATCATACACTTCATACTGCATAAACGAAAAATTCTCGCGTAAAAACGATTCACTCACAGGCAGATTATTTTTCTTTACATACGCGACCAAGTCATCAAAGCGACGAATCTTTTGCTTATCCATCACGTCTCCTACAAATGACGAGACAGCTTGTGTCATTGCCTTTTTCTCGCTCTCTGTTACATTGCCAGGGTACAGCTCGCCGATTTTTGTTTCCAAACGATTTAACAGGACGACTGCCTGTGCTCTGTTAATTTTGTCATCAGGACGAAAGCTTCCATCTGGAAAGCCAGCCAAAATCCCCATTTTGTAGGCAGGGTAGACCGTCATCACCTGTGTTTCATTTTCGACCGAAAGATCCGTGAAAAATTTCGCTGTCGTTCCCCGATATTTTTCCCCTTCTGATTGATGCCCGATGGCTGCCAGCAAGGTTCTTGCCGCTTCCAACCGCGTCATGCTATCCGTCGGTTTCCCGGATGGCATGATACCCGCTGAAGCCAAATGGTGATAGGTTTTTTCCGACCAACGTCCCGCCGCAGCTTGCAAGTAGGTCTCTTTGATAAAGCTCTCAGGCTCATGACCTGTAAAGGAAGGAATGACGCGTTCAATCAGGGATAAAAACTGTTCTTGCGTCACCGTTTGCTCTGGTTTAAAGGTTCCGTCGGGAAAGCCTTTAATCAATCCTTTTTTGGTAGCAATCCCTATTTCTTTTGCTGCCCAATGTCCATTTGTGTCGATAAATGCAGGGGAATTGGCTACGTATTCTTCCCGTGCGTCGGCCTTTTTCAATCCTGCGGTTGCGATGCCCGTCAATAAAACCGACAAGCTTACAACTAGTAGAGTGGCTTTTTTCCCGATTTGTTGTAATGTAATCTGCATCCCGAGTACCACCTTTCCCCAAAAACAATCCATTACTACTAATACGCATAATTTGTCGGAAAAGTTTCGGCATAATTTGAAGAAAAGTTTACCATGTGCGTAAACAACAAAAAAATAGCCGGGTCCACTTCTAGGACGATCCGACTATTTTGCTTTGTATTTTACAGGTAATAAAGTTGATGAGTACCATCATGCGCGAATGGCGCGTCTACTAAACGGTCAACCAAGCCAAGCCCATACTTATTTGCAAACGGGAAAAACGAATGCTTTCTTTCTTGCAGCCCACCTTCGGGCAACAATGCGGTCTCAATTCGTTGGACGCGTACATACTCCACGTCATCTTTTTGCTGTAGCGAACGAATCAGACGCTCTTCCAAAAAGGATACTTGCTCTAACAGTAGCTTACTATTTTTCTCAGCCAGACCACGCAATCCGCCATCCAGAGTAACGACCTCCTCTACCAGCGGACGATAGATAGACAAGATCGACTCCCGTGCCGATGCGAATTGCTGCTCCAACGGATGTGGCGCCTGGTTTTTGGACCACTCGGTTTTCCAAGCGGTGAAATCAGTCAAGACTTGTTCAATAGAAAGCCCCAAGCTATCCAGCAGTCTCAGTTGAGCACCTTCCACAAGGGTAATGGACATACGAGGCAATACGATCGGCATCTGCATCCCGAATAGCTCGAATATCTCCCGATAATATGCCCAATAAGCAATCTCGCCCGGCCCTCCAATGAAGGCAAGCGTAGGAAACAGATGCTCCTGCATCAACCCACGAGTAACAACATTTGTGCTAAAACGCTCCGGGGAATCTGCAACCTGCTTGAGCAGTTCATCGCGACTGTAAGAACGTCTCCGATTGATAAAGCGCTCCCCGTGACGTTCTAGCAGCAATCGATCATCGCCCTCATAGACGAATAGATTGGCTTGATGCTCTTCCACTTGCAATTGAAGCGGATAGCCAGCCGTTGAAATCCGATCCGCTGCCCGTAGCAACACCTTCGTCAATTGCTCATTGTTCTCAATGATCTGTGAAAAGATGGGTTGCTGCAGTTCACGAACAATCGGCAACGAGGATTCAACCAGAACCAGACCGTGCTTGCCAAACAGTTTTGCCATCAAGCGGGCAAACCACTCTGCGACTGTACGCGAATCTGCTGCAGTCTGCGTCAGCAACTCACGAATCTGTTTGGTTTCGGTAGTCTCTGTCTGTCCCTGGAGAAACTTTTCCAGGAACTGCGTACACAGTTCAGGGTCCAAGGGTAGCGTACTTGCGGATTGGCGGCCCTTTTTATTCAGAGCCAGTCGCTCTTTGTGTAGGCGCTTCCCATCGTCCGCTCCCCAGTACACATGATCGATCTCATCGATATCATGGTCTTCGCCAGCAATCCAGAACACCGGAATGACGTTTGCCTGAAGCTCGGCAGACAGCCTCTTCGCTGCCTGGATTAAATGAACAGCTTTGTTGACCGTATAGAGAGGTCCACCCAGAACTCCTGCTTGCTGACCGCCAATGACCACATAAGTGTCTGGCTGTTTGAGCAACTCGATATTTTTCAGTGCTTCAAGGTGAGTACCCATCTCTTTATTAAAATGATATAAGCCTTCCACGAGCTGGTTCCGGTGAGGATAGGATTGACTTTGAAGCCATTCCACGCGTTCTCGGTAGGACTGTTCACGGTAGGGATTATGCGCAAAAAACTGTAACGCAGAGGCATTTTGCTGCTGGTACTCCTGTGCCAGCGGATTCGCCAATGGAAGCGCGAGACATTCAACATTCATGCTAGCTCACCTTTCTTACGGGCCATGGTCAACCAAAATTATAACATGCTCCACGGCCACAAAAAACAAGACAACCCACTTTAATGGGTTGTCAAAGTGTAATACAGGCTCGTTTGCGCTTGTATTAAAATTGCGGAGGGGTGACGGACCAGATTAACAACGCTTCCGTTTCTCCTGTATTTTCGATTGAGTGTGTTTTGCTGCTGTCAAATGAAATACTGTCTCCTGCTTCCAATACATGCTCTTCATCGTTGAAGCGCGCTGTCACACTACCGGTAATGACAGTGAAGCACTCTTCTCCCTCTGACTGCACGAACTTGTCGACAGCCATTTCTCCAGGCATCAGTCGTACTTCCAGCATCCCTAGCTTGGCGCTACCTCCCATCGAGAGCAGCGAATAAGTGCCCGTCGATTCAGGAAAGACCAGTTGTCTGCGTTTTTGCAAGCGAGTCACATGCACCTGCTTTTGATCAATATCTTCGAAAAAATGAATGATGGGTGACTCCAGAGCTTTGGTGATTTTCCACAGCGAATCAAGCGACGGCTGCGAAATTCCACGCTCTACTTGGCTCAGCAAACCTTTGCTTAACCCTGTCTTGCCTGCCATAATTTCCAAGGTAAAGCCGCGTTCTTTCCGAATCATTCGAATCTTGTGACCGATGGTCTCGATGGGAAGTCGCATATTTCCAACCTTCTTTCTTATCGGAATAAATACGATATGTATCAACAGTGCTTTACACGACACCCATCGTTTTGATAATTCCGGTCGTAAACAGCACTATGTAGACGATTCCAAACCAGAGAAACGACAAACGCCAAGCCGAAAATCCTACCTTTTTGAGGGAGAGCCGTCCCTTCCACTTCATCTGTACCCACCCAAGGAACACGGTTACCACCAGGTAAAAGCAGAATACCCACCACCAAGCGGAAAAAGCCTCGGGCCAGATCAGTTCGTATGTGGAAACGGCAGAACGAATCACCAAAAGATTCGTGATATTTATCGCGAAGCGGCCTGCCAATTTCTTGTTCCGCGTCGTCGCATACAAGATGAAATAAACGAGCGGAAACCCGAGAAACGGCACAACCGTCAGCGTACCCCACAAATAGGCCCAGACATTCGCCAAAAAGGTCATCTACTGTCGCCTCCCTCCTTCCGTATTCCCATGTCTGACTTCAGAAGGATAACGCGAAGCAAGGTTTCGTGCAGCGGAGTCGGAATCCCAGCCTTTTGTCCTACTTGGACGAGATAGCCGTTGATAGACTGCACTTCCGTCGGTCTGCGCTTCTTAATATCCTGCAGCATGGAGGAAAGATTACGGGAAGTATTTCGGCAAATGGAGACAATTTCCTGCAAGTCTGCATCCTCGATTTTTTGTCCGGCATACGCAGCCACTGCAGCTGCTTCCACAAATAAAGCACGCATGAGCTGTTGCGTATGTGAATTTTCGAGAAGAGCACCATTTGGGATTTCAAAAAGCGCGGTTAACGGATTGATCAGCGCATTTGCGATGAGCTTGCGCCAAGCGAAGGGCTGTATTGCCTTTTCATAGACAGCCTCCATGCCTGTTGATAACGCCCATTCAACAAATGTACGAATCAGTGGATCATTGCAATCGGATGTCTCCCAAGAACCTACGCGCAAAGTACCTGTACCGGTATGCACGACTTCTGTCGGCGACAATCTCCTTGCTCCTTCCGTATTAATCGCAAAGAAGCACTGTGTCTCAGTTAAAACGGTTCGAAGCAATTCGTAATGACCCATGCCATTTTGCAAAGCGATCACTCTTGCCTCAAGGTCTACCCCTTGTAAGGCTGGAAGCACGCTGTGCAAATCTGGCTGCTTTACAGTTAACAGATACAGATTCCCTTCAGGCAATCCTTCTTCAATGGGGCTGGCGGCGACGGGAACAGTGACTGTTTCGCCATTTAGCTTTTGAAAGCTGAGCCCGCGTTCATTTAGCTGATTCGCCTGGAGTGAACTGCGTGTAACAATCGTAACAGGTTGTCCAGCGAGTGCGAGCCTTGCTGCATACAGCAGCCCGACAGACCCTCCACCTATGACTACCACCTGATACTTCCTTGGTTCTAGCAGCATTTGTTCACCCACATTAATCAATGCTTATTTTTCAAGAATAACAGAGTTTTCGGGATTGTTCAATTGATTGCCACAAAAAAAGATCGAAATTATCGAAATATTCCTAGGTTATTACACATTTTCTGTAAAAAAAATCAGGCTATCGCCTTTTGACGACAGCCTGAACCCTGATTTATACAGGATAAACTGCATGCTTTCTGTCCGAAAAAACGTGACGCTTTTCCTTGTAAACCTCGTAGCGCTGGATTAATTCTCGTCTCAGCTCGCTTGGAGGCACAACAGCATCAACAATCAAGTTGGATGCCAGTAAGTACAGATCGATGTCTTCCTGATACTCTCTGCGTTTTTCCTGAATAAACGCTTGACGCTCTGCCGGGTCCTCAATCGCCTGAATTTTGTTACTGTAGACGGCATTGACCGCCGCTTCTGGTCCCATCACGGCGATTTGGGCACCTGGAAGTGCGAGGCAAGCATCTGGTTCAAACGCAGCGCTGGCCATTGCATACAAGCCGGCACCATACGCTTTGCGTACAATGACGGATATTTTCGGTACCGTCGCTTCCGCCATGGCGGAGATCATTTTGGCCCCGTGTCTGATAATGCCTGCCCGCTCTACTGCTGTCCCGATCATAAAGCCAGGAACATCTGCCAAGAACAGGAGTGGGATCGAAAACGCATCGCACAACGTGATGAATCGAGCCGCCTTGTCAGCCGAGTCGACAAACAGGACTCCTCCCTTCACACGCGGTTGGTTGGCAATGATTCCAACAGGCTTGCCATCTAGTCTCGCCAATCCGGTAATCAGCTCTTGGGCAAATAATTTTTTGATTTCAAAGAACGAATTCTCGTCGACCAATGCTGTAATGACATCATGCATATTGAAAGCTGCATTTTGGTTCTCCGGCACGATACTCGTGATTTCCTTCGCTGTAGGCACAGGGGCTTTCGCCAGTGTAGTCGGCGGCGTCAACGTATAGTTCGCCGGGAAGAAACGCAGATAGCTGCGCGCTGCTTGAATCGCTTCTTCTTCATTGGCAGCCAGTACGTCGCCGCATCCGCTGACGGAGCAATGCATGCGTGCGCCTCCCAACTCTTCCAAGCTCACTTTTTCTCCAATCACCATTTCCGCCATACGCGGAGAGCCCAAGTACATGCTCGCGTTTTTGTCGACCATGATGACAATGTCACAAAAAGCCGGGATATAAGCGCCACCAGCAGCAGAAGGTCCAAACAAAATGCACACTTGTGGAATTTTGCCGGAAAGCTTCACTTGGTTGTAAAAGATTCGCCCTGCACCCCGTCGGCCTGGGAACATCTCTAATTGGTCAGTGATACGTGCTCCTGCTGAATCGACGAGATACAGAAGAGGAACACGCATTTTTTCAGCTGTCTCTTGAATGCGAATAATTTTTTCGACGGTCCGCGATCCCCAAGACCCTGCTTTCACTGTCGAATCATTGGCCATCACGCAGACAGTTTGACCATTTACCTTGCCGATTGCGGTTACAACTCCATCCGCTGGCAGATCACCTGCCATGACATTCGCGAACAGCCCATCCTCGACCATGAACTCGTCATCGAACAATAGCTTGAGGCGATCGCGGACGAACAGCTTGTTTTGCTCCTTGAGCTTGTCATGATACTTGGCATCGCCCCCTTGCACTACTTGGGCGATTTTTCCATGCAATGTGTCTTCCAAATGTTTGGTCATCAGCGTAATCCCCCTCGTCACTCACCGCGGTATATCGGTTTTCGTTTTTCTTGAAAGGCTGCGAGTCCTTCTAAGCGGTCTTTCGTCGGGACGAGCAGCTTGTACGCATTGCTCTCAATCTGAAGTCCGCTAGCTAGCTCGACCTCTACTCCACAATCGATGGCAAACTTGGCTTGGGCTAAGGCAAGTGGAGCATTCTCTGAAATTTGCTCGGCCAAAGAAATTGCTGTCGCCATGAGTTGATCAGCGGGAACAATCCGATTGATCAACCCAATGGACAGTGCCTCCTCTGGAAATACACGCCTTGCCGTAAAGATCAGTTCCTTGGCGACGCCTTTTCCAACCAGCCGAGGTAAACGCTGTGTTCCGCCAGCACCCGGGATGATCCCAAGCGATGTCTCCGTTAATCCCATCTGGGCATGTTCACTCATGATCCGCAGATCGCACGCCAATGCCAATTCTGTACCGCCCCCCAGGGCCAGCCCGTTAATCGCCGCGATGACTGGTTTCGGTAGCTTTTCCAGCTCTGTGAACGTATCTCGAATCGTTTGGATATATACATCAACCTGTTGTGGTGACATTGAGCGTCGCTCTCTTAAATCCGCGCCAGAGCAAAACGCCTTGTCACCAGCACCTGTCACAATGACTGTCCGGATGTCACGATCATGGCTGATTTCACTGATCAAGCCGCGCAGTGTCACGAGCGTTTCAAGATTGAGGCAATTAAAAACTTCTGGCCGTTGCAGCGTTAGTACGCCGATTGCGCCCTCTCTTTGCAGGGAAACCGTCATATTCTATCCCCTCTTTGCGAATGTGTGGAAAATACAGATCATCCAGCTGGTTTGCTTGCGAGCGATGCCCGCAGCACTTTTGAGGGGAGCTCTTTGTCCAACTGCTGCCCAATATACGCACCAGCCTCAATCAACTTCTCGAGATCGACACCCGTGTCATAGTCCATTCCATGCAACATGTAGACCAAATCTTCAGTCGAAATGTTGCCGGCAGCTCCTGGGGCATACGGGCATCCACCAAGGCCGCCGATCGAGCTGTCAAAGATCCGGATTCCTTCATCCAGCGCTACTACTACATTCGCCAATCCAGTTCCTCTCGTATCGTGGAAATGGGCGGCTAAGCGCTCGTTCGTAACATCTTTCACAAGTTCGCCAAAAACCTCGTGAACCTGCTTCGGTGTTGCAACCCCTATCGTATCCCCGAGAGAAATCTCATACACTCCCATTTCCAAAAGCGCCTCTGTCACCCTGCGGCTATTGTCCAACGGAACGTTTCCCTCGTACGGACAACCGAACACCGTTGAGATATATCCGCGAACTTTCATCCCGAGAGCTCGTGCTTCCTGGGCAGCCTCTCGCAGGATCGGAAACGTATCTTCTATCCGTTTATTGATGTTTTTTTGATTATGCGTTTCAGAGGCAGACATGAACAGGGCAATCTCTGTCAGTCCGCATTGACGCGCCCGCTCCAGGCCGCGAATATTTGGAACCAATGCGCTAAGCGTTACCTCTTGGCTGCGATTGATTCCCTGCAAGACCTCATCTGCATCCGCCAATTGCGGTATCCATTTCGGATTCACAAACGAACTTGCTTCTATTCGCTTCAAGCCTGCTGCCATCAGCTTATGAATCAGCGCGATTTTTGCTGCTGCCGGAACGATCGCGCTCTCATTTTGCAGTCCGTCACGAGGACCGACCTCCACGATTTGCACACGCACAACAAGTCACCTCCTCGCCTAGCGGTCGCTCAGTTTAGAAGCATTCTAATCCTATTCCAAAACGACAATGATATCGCCATCGTTGACAAAATCGCCAATATTCGCTTTTACTTCCACAACCTTGCCAGAGGCTTGAGCCTGTACAGGAACTTCCATTTTCATCGATTCCAGTACAAGAACATCTTGTCCTTCATTGATCTCGTCACCTGGCTGCACCAGTACATTAATAACGGTTCCTGCCATATTGGCTGG